>CAMORQ010000007.1 GCA_946623915.1 uncultured Coriobacteriaceae bacterium
TTCTTGCGTCTAGCACAGATTCTCAGGTGTTCCCCCGGTTAACTTAACTCGCACGGTCTACCGACACGCTCACGTTCAAGACCAATGCACGCAACGACAAGCTTGTGCGCGTGCTGGTCGATGGCGCCGAAGTGGATGCGGCTCAATACACGGCCGCATGGGGACCGACGCGGATTGTGCTTTCAGCAGAGCTGTTGAACGCGCTTGAAGCTGGGGAGCATACGTTAGCCGCTGTGTACGACTACGGTAGTGAAGTGTCGACGCAGACGACGTTTTCCACAACGGCTGTGCCGCAAGACGAACCCGCGTCCGACCCGGAGCAGCCCGCTTCGTCCGACCCGGAGCAGCCTGCTTCGTCCGACCCGGCGTCATCCGATTCAGGCGCGCAATCCTCGAGCGGCGACAAGGCCGCATCGGGCACGAAGTCGTCGGCGAAGGCCGCATCTTCGAGCGCTTCGTCTAAAGCAACATCGTCAAGCTCGAAGGCAAAGGCGGCGTCTTCGTCAGCCGCCAAGACGACGACAGCGCGGACCGGTGACGCTGTGCCAGCAAGTGCGCTTCTTGCGCTCGCAATGATTGCGCTGGCAGGCGCAGGTGCGGCGAACAGAAAGAGGATCGAGAGGTAATGTAGGCGATGGTGCGGGAGCGCAGTGCGGAGCCTGCGGCGAGCACAACCCATGCGCACTCCCGTATTTCGCCAAGTCTCTTGTTCCGCAAGGGTTCGGCCTATGGGGGCTGCCGGTTGGGGCAGCCCCCATTTTGTTGCATATACTCAGTAAGACTTTTTTGCTGTCATAAAAAACCTTTATGAAAAAGTGGCAAAACCCTTGCATACAAGGAACAATAAGAGTATTTTATAACCACGTTAAACGGGGCGGGAGCCTCAGACCTTTGATGAAAAGGGGTGCAACATGTCTATTTTCGACGACATCAAAGAAGCAGTTATGGCTGGTAAGCGCAAGGAAGTTGGTCCTCTGGTACAGCAGGGCATCGACGCTGGCGAAGATCCCCAGGCTCTCCTGGACTCCATGATCGGCGCTATGGACGTCATCGGCGAGCGCTTCTCCAAGGGCGAATGCTTCGTTCCCGAAATGCTGGTTGCCGCTCGTTCCATGGTTGCCGGTACCGACGTTCTGAAGCCTGTTCTGGCTGCTGGTGGCGCTGAGCCTGTTGGTCATGCTGTTATCGGCACCGTTAAGGGCGACATGCATGACATCGGCAAGAACCTCGTTCGCATGATGATCGAAGGCAAGGGCATCGAAATCGACGACCTCGGCGTCGACGTTGCACCCGAAGCTTTTGTGGACTATGTCAAAGAGCATCCCAACTGCCAGGTTGTGTGCCTGTCCGCACTGCTCACCACCACCATGCCTGCCCTCGACGACACCATCAAGGCCATCCAGGAAGCTGGCCTGCGCGACGGCGTGAAGATCATGGTTGGCGGCGCTCCTGTTAACCAGGCTTTCGCTGACGAAATCGGTGCCGACGCCTACACCGAAGACGCTGGTGCTGCTGCCGATAAGATCATGGAGCTCATCGGCTAAACAAACCTACAACATAGGTTATGCGCGGGGTTCCTTGGGGGACCCCGCTTGTTTTTATAGGTGTGGTGAACAAAGGGATGGTTAAAAACAGCAAGTGGGCAATCATTGCGCTTGCATGCACGGTGTTCATCGTGTTCGTGCCTAATTACGCGCAATACCAGCTTTCGCCGTTGGCCCATCTGGTTATGCCGACGTACGGACTGGATGCAACGCAGTTTTCGATGTTGTTTTCCTCGGCGATGATCGCTGGAATCCTGTTCAGCTTGGTTGCCGGTCTGCTTTGCGATCGATTTGGTGCCAAGCGTGCAATCGGCGTGGCGGGCATCGTCACCATGATTGCCCTTGTCGCACGCGTGTTCGCCCCGGATTTCCCCACATTGTTTATTTGCATGGCAGCAGCCGGGCTTGTGGCGACGTTCGCCAACGCCAACGTCGCGAAGATCATGGGGTCGTGGTTCGACGAGCGCCACGTGGGCATTGCGGTCGGCATCGGGCTAGCCGGCGCAACGCTTTCCATGGCGGTTGGGTTGGGCACAAGCGCGCTCTTCCCTTCGCTGCAGGCGATTTTCGTGTTCACCGCCATCCTTGCCGTGGTCGCAGTGGCGCTGTGGTGGCTGCTGTTCAAAGACGGACCCCGATCCGAAGCCCATGCTAGCGAGGGCGCTTCTGTCAGCCAACCGACGCTTGGGCAATGCTTGCGCGTCGTAGCAAAGAGTCGCAACGTGTGGATCGTGGGCATCGTGCTAGGCCTGGACATGGCGGCGACCATGTGCATTGTCACGTTCCTGCCTCAGGTCTTGCAGTCGACGCGCGGGTTCGAACCTGCAGCTGCTGGCGCCTTGTCGTCGGTCGTGACGTTTGGCAACCTAGCCGGCACGGTGATAATGCCCATTATCAATGCACGTGTGGGAAAGTTCAGGCCCGTTGCCATTGTCGCAGCCGTGGTTGCAGGCGTGGGTACGGCGTTCGCGTGGCAGCTCCCAGAGGGTCCCGCCATGGTCGCTGGCTTCTTCCTTACGGGATTCGCCTTAAGCGGCTTGATGGCAACAATGGTGTCGGTGCCCGTGTTGTTGCCAGAAATCGGCCCTGTGTACGCAGGTACGGCTGGGGGAATGGCCTCTACGTTGCAGCTATTCGGAGCCGTGGTCATACCGTCGTACATCCTTACGCCAATCGTGGGCGCCAACTACCCGGTGTTTTACGGAGTGGCCGGTGTACTGTGCCTGATTGCTGCCGCTTGCGTGGTTCCGCTTCCCGAAGTGCTGGGGAAGACGGCAAAGGCGAAGGAGTTTCATGGATAGCGCCAATCAGAAATACCGCGCGTTTTTGGAAGCTGCTAACCAAGGCAGCTTCACGCGCGCTGCAGAGACGCTGGGTTATTCGCAATCGGGAATAAGCCGTATGATCGCCGACCTCGAGCGCGAATGGAACGTCAAGCTTCTTGAGCGCAGCCGCGGCGGCGTGCGGCTTACATCCGAAGGGCACGAGCTGTTGCCGGCCGTGCAAAGCGTGATAGACGAACAGGGCCGCCTGCAGGCCCGCATCGATTCCATGAGCGGTCTGGAGACGGGCCTCGTGCGCATCGGGGCGCTGACGAGTGTGGCCACGTTTTGGCTTCCGTCGGTCATCGAGCGGTTTCGGGCCGACTACCCCAACATCGATTACGAAATCGTTACGGGAAGCTACACGTCGATTGAGCGCATGATAGCCGAAGGGCAGGTGGACTGCGGTTTCGTGCGGCTGCCCACGCGGCGGGGCTTCGACACGATTTTTCTCGAGCGCGACGAACTGAAAGTAATCATGTCGGTGAACCATCCTCTCGCCCGTGCAGGTGCGGTTCCCATCGGCGCGCTTGCCGACTTCCCTTTCCTCACCATCGAAAAGCAGGGCGATTCCGACATTGTGCCCTATCTCGAGCAGTATGGCGTGACGGTCCGTTCGCATGTGACCACCTGGGACGACTACGCAGTGTTTGCCATGGCGGAAAAGGGATTGGGCATCGCGGTGGAGCCCGAGTTGATGCTGCGCAAGCTCCCGTTCGACCTCGTGGTGAAAAGCTTCGAGGAGCCTATTTACCGCGAGCTTGCCCTGGCGATGCGCAACAGCAACAAGGCATCGTTGGCAACGAAGCGTTTCATCGACTATCTCGGGTATCGCAATTCGTAGTGAATATGGGACAGGATTGCACGTTACGGTGCGCCGCGTGCGATAAAATACTCTTATAGCGCAAAACCACGATGTGCTAAGCCGGAGGGAGGGTGCCATGAACATCGAACAAATGCGCATGGTTATCAGCCTTTCCGAATCGGGCAATATGACAACGACTGCCCGAAAGCTGCAAGTAACGCAGCCGGCGCTTACCTACCAGATCAAAAACATCGAGTCCGAGCTGGGATTCAAAGTGTTTGAGCGCAGTCGTTCGGGCACGAAGCCCACGCCTGAAGGCGCATACTTGTGCGAGGCGCTGCACAAGGTGGTCACCGAATACGACGATGCGGTGCGTCTGTCGCGGGCGATGGCTGCCGGCATATCGGCAGGGTCGGTTCGCGTTGGGACAAGCATGTTTTCGCGCGACACCATTTCCGCCTTCTTGCGTGCTACGCAAGGGGCTGTGGAATCTCCTGCGTTCTCCCTTATCCCGTGCGGGACGGCAAACCCGGTCACCTTGTTGCGCGAAGGGGTCGTCGATTTCTGGTCCGCATCCGATGCTGCGCTGGATAGCGGCGATGGTGACGAACTAAAGCTGTTCGAGCTGAGTTCGGCGCGCAGCAAAGTTTACGTCCCCCTCAAGCATCGCTTGGCCGAAAAGAGAATCATCGATTTCGAGGACCTTGAAGGCGAAACCGTCTGGCTTTGGCCTGCACATGGGGCATCCACGGTGGCCGACAACCTTCGCGCAGAGATCAAGCGCCGCAAGATCGGTGTCGACATACAGGACTTCTCAGGAGACACGCCCGCGATGCTCACGCTGCTTGCAGGAGGGTCCCTCGCCATTTACGACACGGGGTTCTTGCCGCCGCCATCGCACGTTGCCCGTGCGCTCGATTTGTCCTGGAACCAGGGAGATCAGCTTGGTTTGGTCTATCTGGCACGCGAGGAAGAGCGGCTTGCTCCCATCATCGAGGCGTTGCAAAAGCAGGTCGCGGCCTACGAGGAGTCGGGCAACGTGGACGACGCACTCGAGGCCGGTCGTATTGCTGCGATTCTCGACGATGTGGTCGAAACGGTGTGTCGTGGCGGCATGCGCGACATCGTTCCGCTCGTGGATTACGCGCTCGAGCTTGGTGCTCCCGCAGAGTATATTCTTAACAGAGGTGTATTGGCGGGCATGGATGCCGCAAGCGACCTGTACAAAGAGGGGGCGACGTTCACGAGTGAAATGCTGGCGGCCGTGGCAACGAGCAAATTGGCTGCTGAAGAACTTACGCCGCTCATCGAAGACGAGGGGAGAGTGCGCAGGTTGGGCACCGCCGTCATCGGTACGGTTGTCGGCGACAGGCACGAACTGGGCAAGAACCTCGTGCGCATCGCGCTCGAAGGACGCGGTATCGAAGTGACCGACCTGGGTCGTCAGGTTGCGCCGCTCGAATTCGCCAGCTACGTCGCCAACCATCCGACGTGCAATCTGGTTCTTATCTCCATGTTCAGGACCGAAGTGCGCGAAACCGTCTGCGACACGATCAGGGCGCTCGAGGAAACCGGGTTGCGTGATCGCGTGTTTATCATGCTCGGCGGCCCTGCTGCGGACGAGAAATTCGTGCAAGAAGCCGGCGCAGACGCCTACACCGAAGATGCCGTCGAAGCGGCGCGCACCGCGTACAACCTGCTCAGCTACTAGTGCAGCGAAGCCCTTGCGCTAGAGCGGAAGGGTGTCGAATTTGGTGCAGTGAGCGAAAATGGGTCGCTGGCCCTGCAGGTCCACTTCGGCAGTGTAGCCTTGCGCGTTGGAGACATGCCAGGCGTAGTAGTCTTGCTGCTCTTCGGGACGGGCGAGGGCGCTGAATGCCGCCATAACGGTGCCGCCATGGGCGACGACGATAACGCGTTCCTGCCCTTCAGCCTGCGCCTTTCGCAAGAGTTCTAGCAAAGCCGTGTTCGAGCGCTCGATGTAGTCGGTGCGCGCCTCGCCTCCAGGGCAGGCGCCTTCGCAGTTGCCATCCACCCATGCGCGATACGCTTCGTCGTCGGACATCTCGTCTGCCGTGCGTCCCTCGAATGCCCCGAAATCGAACTCTTCCAGCCCGGGCACCGTCTCTATCTCGGCGGCGGGAAAGCAGATGCGCGCTGTTTGCCGGGCACGCAGCAGCGGGCTGGCGTACACCCTTTCGATATTCAAGAAGCATCCTGCGTGCATGCATTGCAGACGTCCTGCTTCGCTTAACGGCTCGTCCGAGCGCCTACCCACGTAGCAGTGCTTCTCGTTGCCGACGGTTGCCCCGTGGCGCATGATTACCAGTTTCATCCGAGGATCCCTTTTGGTTGCCTGCGATTAGAAAACACGTACATTCTTCCGTAGAAAGTACTGCATGGTCTGAATTACTGCAATGTGCACGGGAAAAAAGAACACATCCCGTTCCGCACATGTAGTGCAGACGCGTCATCTAGGTTCGGGCCCACACCAAGTTCACGCACGTGGTGCAGAGCACTACTTCAGGTCGACCTCGTAGGCGTCCATGCCATAGTCATCGAAGGTCGATCCATTGTAGAGCGACAGCGCCATGTCAAGCAGGGGCACTAGACATGCCGCGCCGGTGCCTTCACCCAGGCGCATTTGTGCTTGGATAATAGGTGAGAGCCCCATGCGCTCGAGCAGGATGGGCGCAGCGGGTTCGCTTGAAACGTGTGATGCAAGCAGCGCAATGCTGCATTCAGGATGCAGCTGGGTAGCGCAGTAGGCGGCGATGGTGCTAATCACGCCATCGACCACGATCGGCACGCGATGGATGGCGCCGCCCAAAAACACGCCGCAGAGCCCCGCGATATCGAACCCGCCCACTTTTGCCAGAATGTCGATCGGGTCGTTTTCGTCAGGATCGTTGGTGGCTAACGCGCGCTTGATCGCCCACACCTTGCGTTCGAGGCCCGCATCGGACAAGCCCGCTCCGCGTCCTGTTAGCTGTTCGGGCGTCATACCGGTGAATACACAAGCCATGGCGGTGGAAGTGGTGGTGTTTCCGATGCCCATTTCGCCCGTGGCTATAAGGCGGTAGCCTTCATCCTTGAGCTGTGCGACCACGTCGATGCCGGCCTGGATGGCGGAAAGGGCCTGACTGCGTGTCATGGCGGGGCCCGCGGTGATGTCTGCGGTGCCGCGTGCGATGCAGTAGTCGCGCACGCCTGGCACATCACAGGGGTGGAGCATGCCGAAATCGAAAGCGATGCAGTCGACGCTCACCGGCGCGCTCATCTTGCAGACCGAAGAGATGCCACGTGCGACGCAGCTTGCCACGATAGTGGTAATCTCGGGTTCGCTTTGCGTGACCCCTTGGGCAACCACGCCGTTGTCGGCGCAAAGCACCGCTACGCACCGCTTCGCGATATCGATCTCTTCGCTGCCGGTAAGCGCTGCGATCTTGACCACGGCGTCTTCGAGCAGGCCAAGCGACCCGATGGGTTTTGCCACCGCGTTCCATTTGTCGCGCGCCCTGCGCGCTGCGGCAGCGTCCGCCGGTTCTATAAGAATGTCCAGTTCAGGCATGGCCTATCCTTTCTTAAGAAAGAATGCGCATAGGCGCGGTTCGGTCGGTTTTTCGGCCCTATTCCCTGCGGTTGTTCGATGCAATGTAGAGCAGGGCGTTGCAGATGCAGGCGGCCACGTTCGAGCCGCCCTTGCGACCGCGCGCCACGATGGATGGCACGGGAAGCTCCAGGATAAGTTCCTTGCTCTCCACCACATTCACGAAGCCTACGGGTACGCCGATGATCAGGGCAGGCTCGACCATCTTCCCTTCGGTGATCAGTTGGTAGAGCTGCACGAGGGCGGTCGGCGCGTTTCCGATGGCGAACACGAGGGGTTTGTTCAGCGATGCGGCACGTTCCATGCTGACCGCTGCGCGCGTGAGCCCGCGCTCTTTGGCTTCCGCCGCGACGTCTTCGTCGGAAATGAAGTTCAGCACTTCGCCCCCAAAGCTGCCAAGCACGCGCTTGTTGATGCCTGCTGCGGCCATCTTCGTGTCGGTGACGATCGACGCCCCATCCGCCAGGGCCTCGATGCCGCGTGCGACCGCATCGTTGGTGAACGCGAGCGTTTCGGCGTAGTCGAAGTCGGCTGACGTGTGGATGACACGCTTCACGACCAGCTCGTGGTGCGTGTCGGGAAAGGTGATGTCTCCCAGTTCGGATCCGATGATTTCGAAGCTGCGAGCCTCGATGTCCTCGGGTTTCACAAACTGAAGTTGGTCAAGTGCGCTCATACGCCCTCCTCGATTATTCGGTATACCAAATCTATGTCCATATGCTGCCGGATTCCATCGGCAAGCAAATCGTATTGCTGGTTCTTGTAGGTTTCCATGTCCACGGCAGAAATAGCATGTTCGTCGAGGCCCTTTGCGGCAAGCAGCGAAGAGATTAGCGCCTGGCTCGCTTCGTGGTTGTCGAAGAACCCGTGCAGATAGCTTCCATACACTCCTTCATTACAGCATCCATCGACGAGGATGTTGCCGTCCAGGTCGGAAACTTCGACGAACGGCGCGCCTCCTTCGAGCGTGGTCGTGCCCATGTGGATTTCGTATCCGTCGACCGCAGCGCCCGAAAGCCTGGACAGCGGACCGTCCACTTCGAGCACCTTGCCGCTCGAGCGGATGGTGCGTTTGTCTGCGCTGAACACCGTGCGCGTGGGCAACAACTCCATGCCGCGCATCGTACCGCCGCCTTCCACACCGTGCGGATCCGATACTTCAAGCCCGAGCATCTGGTAGCCCCCGCAGATGCCGAAGACGGGAGTGCCTTTGCTGGCAAGCTTCAGGATGGCCGCTTCCATGCCGCTTTCGCGCAGCCACTTCAGATCGGCGAGGGTCGCTTTGGTTCCAGGGAGGATAATCAAATCGGGGTTGCCAAGTCCCTTGGCGTTGCCAACGTAGCGAATGTCCACGCCTGTGGCTGCTTCGAGTGCGGTGAAGTCGGTGAAGTTCGAAATCTTCGGCAGGCGGACGACCGCGATATCAACCACTCCATGGTAGTCGTTTTTTCGCAGTCGACTCGACATGCTGTCCTCGTCGTCGATATCCACTTGAAGGTAGGGGACAACACCCACGACGGGAACGCCCATTTTCTCTTCCAGGATGGCAAGGCCAGGCTCCAAAATGCTGACATCACCGCGGAATTTGTTGACCACCGAGCCTTTCACGTAGGGCTTTTCGTCGTCTTGCAGCAGCATCATAGTGCCTATGAGCTGGGCGAACACACCGCCACGATCGATATCGCCTGTCAACAGCACAGGTGCACCCGCCATTTTCGCCATGCCCATGTTCACGATGTCGTCTTGCTGCAAATTGACTTCCGCGGGGCTTCCGGCACCTTCGATGACGATGATGTCAAAGCGGCTGGCAAGGTCGTTGTAGGATTCCATGATCTGCGGCACCAGATTGTTCTTGAATGCGAAGTAGTCGCGTGCGTTCATGGTGCCGATGGGTTTTCCCTGCACGATAACCTGGCTGCCCATGTCGGTGGTGGGTTTGAGCAGGATGGGGTTCATGGCTGCTTCGGGTGCGATGCCGGCCGCTTCGGCTTGCACGACCTGCGCGCGCCCCATTTCCAGCCCTTCGGCGGTAATCGACGAATTCAGGGCCATGTTCTGCGACTTGAACGGCGCGACGCGGTGCCCGTCTTGAGCGAACACGCGGCATAGGCCCGCGGCAATGATGCTCTTGCCCGCGTCGGACATGGTGCCTTGGATCATGATTGACTTAGCTGTCATGAGCACACCTTTTCGAAAGCTTCGATGAACCGGTCGTTGTCTTCGGATGAACGCACGGCAATACGGTACCACTGTCCGTGCAGTCCATAGTAGTTTTCGCAGCGCCGGACAAGAACACCATGCGTCAACAGATCTTCGTAGAGCCGCTGGCAAGCAGGCGCCTGATGCAGAGGCGAGCCGTCTGTGGCGCTCTGCGTCTCGTCGGGGACCTTGAACATCAGGTAGTTGGACTGCCCGGGAACGACATGCATGCCGTGGTTTTGGAGAACAGCGGTAAGGCGTGCCCGTTCTTGCGCGATCAGCTTCTGTGCTTGCTGTACGTATTCGCCCTCTCGCAGCGCGACCGTGCCGGCGGTTTGCGCCGGAGTGGAAACAGCCCACATTTGCCCCAGTGAACGCAGCAGTTCCACCATGCCGGCGGATGAAGACAGCGCGTATCCCACCCGTATGCCTGCCAAGGCAAACGTTTTGGTGAGCGCCTTGACGATGACCAGGTTGCTGAACCGCTCGAGTAAATCGTTCGATCCGCCCTGCTGCGTTAGGTCGATGAAGCATTCGTCAAGCGCCACGAACGCGTCGATTTCTTCGGCGCGCGCAAGCACGGATTCCAGCAGGTCGCGTTCGAGGCAGAGCCCGGTGGGGTTGTTTGGATTGGCCAAAAAGACCAGCCCGATTTCGTCGGTGATGTCATCGAGGATTCGCCGTGTTACGTGCAGGCCGTCTGCTTCGTGCAGCTCGTGCCGTTCGATGGGGATGCCCGCTTGCTCGAGGGCTTGCTCGTAGCCCGAATAGCATGGTGCGCACACGAGGGCGCGGGCGTCTTCGTGCTCGAGTGCGGCGGCGTGGCACAAGCGCGTTATGGCGTCGGTGGCGCCGGCAGTAGGAACGACCCAGTCGGTGTCAACGTTTTCAAACTCCGCGATAGCGCTGACGAGCTGCGTGCATGAGGGGTCGGGATAGATGTCGAAAGAGTCGACCGCACGCACAAGCGCCTCTTTGACGCTTGCTGGTATGCCCAGTGGGTTCAGATTGGCAGAGTAATCCAGCACGCCATCGTGCACGTACACGTTGCCACCATGTTCGAACCGCTCCATTTCACCATCCCTTTGTTCGGACTCCTCCGAAGCTCTTTTCTTCGGCCCATGATTGTCTCATATGATTATGAAACGGAGACGCACGCTGTTTTCAGGGGTTGTGCCACGCGGTTGTTCGGCTGACAAAAGCTGACAAAAGCTGACAAAAGCTGACAAAAGCGTCGTAGCCAATTGTCAGCTTTTGCTTCGTTGGCGTGCTGGTGGACAAATCTTGGTAACGCCTGTTTGATTCAGGATGGAAAAGCCCGTTTTCGCGTATAAGATTAACGAAACATCCGCATACGGTGCGGGAGTGGGGATTGGGCGCAGCGACGGCGTGCGCCATTCAAGAGAGAGGGGTTGTGCCTATGAAGGACCAGAGATCGAAAGCTAGGGTGTGGCATGTGGCAATCGCCGCGCTTTTCGTTGTGGCGATGCTTGCAATGGCCGGATGTGCATGCTCGTCCACGGCATCGAGCAGCGCATCGTCTGCATCGTCTGCATCGTCGAGCAGCAGCGCATCTGCGTCGTCGAGCAGCTCGTCGGCGTCGTCAAGCAGCACGGTGACCGTGCCCAACGTCGTTTCCCTTGCGGAAAAGGAAGCGTCGAAGGCGATTGCCGATGCAGGTTTGAAGGTCGGCGTTGTGAAGCACGAAGCGTCTGACACCGTGGAAAAGGGAAAGGTCGTTTCCCAGGAACCCAAGGCGCAGGCATCGGCTAAAGCGGGGGATGCCGTCGATATCGTGGTGTCCGACGGCAAGGCGCAGCCCAAAGAAGTGAAGGTTCCCGACCTGAAGGGGCTTGCCCAGGCCGATGCAGAAAAGGCGCTTGCGGACGTGAAGCTGGTCGGCGTGGCATCCAATCCCGAAGAATCCGAGGAAGTCGCTCCTGGTCAGGTGTTCAAGCAGTCCATTCCCGCAGGATCGACCGCGAGAGAGGGCGACAAGGTTGCGTTCACAGTCGCGCTTTCGCCGGCGCAAGTGGATGTCCCCAACGTCGTGGGCAAGACGCACGATGAAGCGAAGAAAGCCATAACAGACGCGAAACTTGGCTTCGACTACACGACCGCCTACGACGACAACGTCGCCGAAGACCACGTTATCTCCCAGTCGGTTGCCGCCGGGACGAAGGTGAAGTCGGGTTCGACGGTGAGCGTTGCCATATCCCTCGGCGCCAAGCCGGTATCCGACGTTGCCGTGCCCAACCTGATGACCTATTCGTGGCAGGAAGCGCAGGACGCTCTCGATTCTGCGGGCCTGAAGGCGAACTATACGGGCGACGAAGACGGTATCGTGGTGGCGCAAGACGTCGCCGCGGGAACCATGGTCGCTCCTGGCACAACTGTTACCGTGGAGCTTCACAAGGACGAGCCGCAGAACCCCATCATGAACTTCGTGGGGAGCTATTCATCCGATCGTCCCACTATCGATGTGGAGGCGTCGGGCGATGCAGATGGCGCATTCACCGTCCACTGGTCGTCGGGTGCCGAAGAATACACCACATGGACCATGTCGGGCACGTTTGATGAAAAGACCAAGACGGTGAAATACACCAACGGCAAGAAGGTGAACACGACGACCGGCGACGACGGCAAGACCACAGACGAAACGGTCTACACCGACGGTGCCGGCACGATCACGTTCTCCGACAAGGACGGGTTGTCGCTTACCTGGACGGACAACGAGGAGCATGTCGCAGACGATATGACGTTCACGTTCGATTCGTAAGCACGCGAAACCTTAAGGCGTGCAGCAGCCGCAAAAGGCTGAATAAGCCCGCCACGTGTGAACCGCCTCCCACTCCTTGGACGCAAGGGGTGGGAGGCTTCTTCGTGCATGGTGCTGAAAGCATGGAAGCGCGATGGCTGCGCTCGCCGGATTCAAGGGGAGGTTAAGACAGGATGCCCGCAACGGCCCAGACGCCGCAGCCCAAAGCGACTCCCACCACCAAAGCTGCGATGGCTGTGTAGGCCAGTAGCGTGTTGGCTCGCTTGATGTCTGCAAGCTCGATGGGCCGCGTCGCGTCTCCGATGGTGGGCTTGTCCTTCACGACGCCGAAATAGCTCGCCGGTCCTGCCAGCTGCACACCCAGGGCCCCTGCGCAGGCCGCTTCGGTATGTGCGGAATTGGGGGAAGCGTGGTTCTTGCGGTCGCGCTTGAAAACGCGCCATGCCCCAGCGCCGTCGAGGCCTGCTAGGGGTGCCACGATGCACATGAGCACGCCGCTGATGCGCGCGGGAACGAAGTTCAGCACATCGTCGAATAGCGCCGCCGCTGTGCCGAAGTAGCGGTAACGGTCGTTTTTGTACCCCACCATCGAATCCATCGTGTTGACGGCTTTGTAGAAGACGCCGCCAGCTGCCCCGAACAGCGCCATGAACAGCAAGGGGGCAACGACGCCGTCGGATGCGTTTTCGGCGATGGTTTCCACGGTGGCCTTCGTCACGCCTTCTTCGTCAAGCTCGGCGGTGTCGCGTCCGACGATCATGGCAACCGCGGCGCGACCGGCCTTCAGTCCATCGCGCTCGAGTGCTCGCGCCACTTTGGTGCTTTCAACTTCCAGCGAGCGTGTGGCGATCATTTGGTAGCAGATGACGGTTTCGACTATCAGGCCCAGCCAGGGCGACACGCTGTAGGCCGCCCACAGCAGCAAAACGGCGAGTACGGTCGATATCCCCGCGACCAGTATCACGAGCACCACGCCTGCTGCGCGCTGTCCCGCTTTGCTGGCGGGGAAGATGTGGCGCAACATGTTTTCGCATTTCGATATCAGCCATCCGATGGCGCGGATGGGATGGGGTAGCCACTGCGGGTCCCCCAAAAGCATGTCGAGCACAAAGCCAAGCACGAGTGCTGCTATATGAAACATGGCCTCACGGTCTCCTCAAAGGAATTCAAAAGGACAGGCGTTCTAACTTATTTCGCCTCGCGTTTTCTTCAGCTTGTAAGCGTAGCAGGCGTCCACGAAACGCTTTGCTGCTGCAGGACGGGCGTACAGATAGAGATGGGGGTATCCTGCGTACATGGTAGCCGTTGCATACGCGCAATCCCATCCTCGGGCGCTCTGCGGCTTCTGCGCATGGAAGTCCGATCCGGGGTTGTCGCTGTCCCAGTAATGGAATTCATGCGCGGGGATGGTTCTGTGCGCATCGCAAAGCAGGTTGTCTTCGCGCGCCTCGATGTCCACGTACCCGAATCGCCCGAGTTTGCCCAGCTTGTACGAGGTTCCGGCAATCGCGCCCACCATTGGCCAAGGCGCGCCGTCGTTGTCTTCCATGGTTTCATGCAGGTACATGAACCCACCGCATTCGGCGATAGTCGGCATGCCAGATGCAATGGAAGAGCGAATGGCGTCGAGCATGGCTGTGTTGCCCGAAAGCGCTTCGGCGTTCAATTCCGGATAGCCGCCACCGATGTAGAGCCCGCATGTCCCTTCGGGCAAGGCGGTGTCGTCCATGGGGGAAAAGTATGCAAGATTGGCGCCAAGGCGCTCGAAAAGCAAGAGCGTGTCGTCGTAGTAGAAGTTGAATGCGTTGTCGTAGGCAACTGCTATCGTGGGGTTGCCCGCACAGGGCTCGGGTAGTGCACGGGGCTTGTATGCCAAATCCGGTGCCTGCTGTGCGATGTGCACGAGTGCATCAAGGTCGATGGTGGTTTCAAGCGTCGCCGCCACACGGTCGATGCGTTCCTGCAGGTCGGCCACTTCGCCGGCGGTTACCAGCCCAAGATGGCGTGACTCGAGATTAGCGCCTTCGAGCGTAGGCACGAAGCCGATCACGGGAATGTTCGTTTCCGCTTCGATCATGGATTTCAGGAAGGGGAAGTAGCCTTCGCTTACGTGGTTCACGATTACTCCAGCCACATGCGAGGGGTTGCGAAAGCGCGCGAAGCCAGCCACTTCGGCTGCCGCAGAAAGCGCACGGCCGCGTCCGTTCACGACCAGGATAGCAGGCGTTTCCGTGGCGCGCGCGACAGCGAAAGCAGATGCGTCGGATCCCTTTGCTATGCCGTCGTAATAGCCCATCACGCCTTCGATGAGCGTGATGTCGGCTGTCTTTGCCCCTTCTGCTACCAGTTCGCGCACGAGCGAATCTTCCGCGAAGAACAGGTCCAGGTTGCGCGATGGCGTGCCGAGCACCTTGCGATGGAACATGGGATCGATGTAGTCCGGCCCGCATTTGCAGGCTTGCACGGCAAGACCGCGGTTTGCCAGCGCACGCATTAGCCCGCAGGCGATGGTGGTCTTGCCCGATCCGCTCGCAGTGGCGGCTATCAGAAAACGAGGTGCGGAAATACTGGTCATCGTATCCTCTGTTCCAGACGTCATTCTGCTTCAAGACCGGTGGCGCTTACCAGGTAGATGGGATTGGCGCCCATCATCATGTGGTAGGGTCCCACGTCGCGTGACTTGGCAAACGACAACTGGGCGATATCGACGTTTTCGAGTGCCAGTTCCTTGATGCAACGTAGCGTCTCGGAAAGCGTTTCCAAGGTGATGGCGGACACGCAGAAGCGTACGTTGGGATTGGCCGCAAGCGCCGTGCTCATGATGGCCTCCAGCTGTCCAGACGACCCACCTACGAACACGCGATTCGGCGCGGGCAGTCCGACCAAAGCGTCGGGTGCCGCCCCGGCAACTATCATGATGTTCGCCAGACCGAACGAATCCTTGTTTACCTGCAGCAGCTCGAGCGCGGCTTCGTCTTTTTCCACGGCGACGACCAGGCCTTCGTTGGCCGCTCGGGCCGCCTCCACGGTGACCGATCCCGTGCCGGCCCCTACATCCCACACCACGTCGGAAGGACGCACGTGCAACTTGCAGATGGCCAGCTCGCGCACTTCCTCCTTGGTCATGGGAGCGTCGCCGCGGGTGAACGCGGAGTCGGGCAGGTAGGGGGATGCGACGTCGCGCACGATAGGTGCCGGATTCTCCACCAGCATAACGGCAAGCTCGTCGAATTCTTGCTTCGCAAGCTCGGCAGCCGTGCCGTGCGTGATGTGTTCGTCTTCGTAGGAAAGGCGCTCGCCCACATGCACTATGCATGCGCCGAGGCCGCGTGCAGCAAGGTCGCGGCATATGTCAGCCACCAGCGTGTCGCCGCCTGTAAGCAAGAACGTCTTAGCGTGGCTTTGGATGGCGCCAACTGCGTTGTGCTCTCGCCCATGGGCGGACACAAGGTAGGCATCCTGCCAGGTGGTGTGCAGCTTGGCGCAGAAATAAACCACGGAAGAAATGCCGGGAATCGCTTCGACTTCGAGTTCGGCGAACTCTTCAAGCTTCGGGTAGAGACCCGTGGCGCCGCTGTAGAATCCCACGTCGCCGCTCATGAGCACGCTGGCAACCTGCGCGTTGGAGTCGGCAAGCGCCTGGGCGATTTTGCCCGGTGCCACGGCAGCGACCTTTTCGGCAGGAACGTCGGCGAAGCTGTCGAGCATGCGTTGGGCGCCGACTAGCAGGTCGCTGGCGTCGATGGCTTCCCGCGCCGCAGCCGTAAGGGTGCCGGGATTGCCCATGCCAATGCCCACAATAAAGACCTTAGAGACCATATTGCGCCTCCAACTCCTTTTTCGCGTCTTCCAAATACAGGCCGCTTTCCTGTTCAGGTCGCAAGATAACCACCAGCTCACAGCCGCACTCTTCGGCGGCGGCGATCTTTTCTCCGAACCCGCCCGTGGCGCCGGATTGCTTCGTAACCAAATGCTCGATGCGATATTCGCGAATGAACGCGCAGTTCAGCTGTGTGGAAAAGGGCCCCTGCAACGCCAGGATGCGGTCAGTGGGGATGCCCAGCTCGCGTGCATGCTCGAGTGAATCGGGCACAGGTAAGATGCGTGCGTACAGGCGTTCTTCGAAATCCGGTACGGTCTGGGTGAACACCGCCAAATCCTTGCTGCCGGTGGTCAGCAGAATGTTGCCGGTAGTGCCGGCCAGGTACTTTGCGGCTTCCGAGACGCTAGCAACGCCCACCCAGTTGCCGTCTTCGGTGTTTTCGCGCTCAATGCGCAGAAGGCCTTTTTCATGCTCGGCGGCGAGTTCGGCGATGCTCGTCGAAATGTGCAGAGCGAACGGATGCGTGGCATCCACGATGCAGCAGAAGTTGTGCTCGGCCATCAGACGCGCCTTCTCTTCGGCCGAAAGAGGACCTTGCAGCGCTGTCACATGCTTGCCGCCGAACAACAGGCTCGCGCCGTATTCAGTGGCCGTGCATGCAACGATTTCGCATGTGTCGCGTGCATCCAGCCATTCGACGAGCATTCGTCCTTCGGCGGTGCCCCCGAACACCAAGATTTCTCTGCGTTGCGTCATGTTTGCGCGCCGCCGGCCTTAGTCTTCCCGCTGCAGGTAGCCGCGCGGTGTGACCATGCGTCCGTCAATCACTTTTGTCTGCGAATTGCCGATGAACACGCAGGTGAACATGTCGACCTGAGTGTCGCGTAGCTCGCCTAAGGTGGTCACATGAGCTTCTTCGCCGTCGCGTCCGATATTGCGCACGTAGCCGCAGATGGTGGCAGGGTCCTTGTGCGCAAGAAGGATGTCGCAGGCGCGTGCCAGATAGTCCGCGCGTTTATGGCTGCTGGGGTTGTACAGGCTGATGCAAAAATCGGCGGTTGCCGCAGCTGCAAGGCGCGCTTCGATTTTCTCCCAGGGAGTTAGCAGGTCGGACAGCGAAATGGTGCACCAGTCGTGCATGAGTGGGGCACCTAAGACCGCAGCGCCTCCGTTGCTTGCCGACACGCCCGGGATGACGTCGATTTCCACATCGGGAAATTCGCTTTCGGTCAGTTCGAGCAGGAGTCCGGCCATGCCGTAGATGCCCGGGTCGCCCGAGCACACCATGGCTACCTGCCTGCCCTCGGCCGCCTTTTCAAGTGCCATACGGCAGCGGTCGACTTCCTTGCGCATTGGGGTGGTTAGGGTTTCTTTGTCAGGAAATTGGTCGGCCACAAGTTCGATGTAGGCAGTGTAGCCCACAATCAAGTCGCTTGCTTCAAGTGCCTCGACCGCGCGAAGCGTCATGTCGTTCGCACCGCCAGGTCCCAGTCCTACTACCGCCAGTTTTGCCATGCGTGCAGCCTTTCTCTTGTGCTGTTTTGCGATTGCGTTTGCAGGCGATTATACCGTTTGAATACGTACCCACAGTGGAGGTGGCGAATCGGTTCGGTGGGACGTGCTAACGACTCCGATGTCACGCGGCCCCGCGCTGGGCGCTGCGCGGCATAAACGCGCCGCTGCCGTCGCGGAAACGACGTTAGTTACGAGCTCGACGCTGTTTCGTGTCCCAAATGGCGCCTCGTGCATGGAGTGCACCGCATCGTGGCTGCTTTGGGAAATCCGCCACCTGGGCTTTTGCTGACGGCAAGGCTCGAAGGCGTCATTTTTGACCTTTCATGATACGTATTGTCTGTCCACGAGGCGCCATTTGGTGCACGAAAGTGCCCTCGGCTCGTTCGAACGGCCAAAATGAGGGAAAACGCCGATGCTGTGGCCGCGGATGTGCAAGAACATACGCACGATTCCCTTAGCGTGTGCAGCATGCCCGACCCCCCAGCTCGATGTCCAAGATTTCTCTGATTGACTGCGGAATGGCGATCTAACCATTTTTTGTCAGCTTTGTGCCGATAGCTGCGGCTGTGGCCGTCTTTCCCGTTTTTCCTCTGGTGGTTTTTCTGCGAGAGCGCCGCCTTGGGACGGCGCCGACGGCGCAAGCCGCTTCTGCTTTTCCCGCTCGTGGTGGGTGATTCACATCCGTCGGACGGGCGGCGGAACCAAGGACCACTACATTGCAAGAGTACTGTCTGCTTGACTGATTCGGGTGTATTCAATCGTAGACAAATCTACCGCAATGCTGTTCGATGGCTGCTCGATCAAGATCCAAAGATGCGGAACCTAGGAGTCCAGCCTGCAACTAACTGCAAAGGGTGTCTATAAGTATTGACCACCCTAAACGTGACGGTCTTGGC
>CAMORQ010000008.1 GCA_946623915.1 uncultured Coriobacteriaceae bacterium
ATGATGGGCGGCATCATGCCGTTTCCCATCACCGGCATGTCGAAAGCCGATATCAACACGACGATCGAGCAGTTCGGCGTGGGTGCGCGCCGCGCCAAGCAGGCAGGCTTCGATGGCGTGGAGATTCACGGCGCCATTAACCACCTGATCGCCATGTTCTGCAGTCCCTTCTACAACCGCCGTACCGACGAATACGGCGGCAGCACGGAAAACCGCGCACGCTTCTACAAAGAGATCATCGAAGAGGTCCAGAAGCAATGCGGCCCGGATTTCCCCATCGTGGCTCGTTTGTGCGGCGACGAATGCAGTCCCGACGGACTTACGCTCGAAGAGGGCGTGGCGCAGGCGCAGATTTTGGAAAAGACGGGCATCGTGGCGTTCCACATCATGGGTGGCGATTACCGCAATGTGAAGTGCATCAACGCGCAGTACGATCCCCATGGCGATTTCAAGCGCGTGGGGCGTGCGTTCAAGGACGCGGGCATAAAGATTCCCCTGATTCTGGACGGTGGCTTCACCACACCCGAGTTGGCCGAAGCGGCGCTCGAAGAGGGCGTGTGCGACTACATCGGCCTGGGACGTCCGATCATCGCTGACCCGTACTGGGCGGTGAAGCTGGCTGAAGGGCGGCCAGAGGACATCAAGCCCTGCATTCGCTGCACAAAAGGCTGCGTGGGTACCATGGCTACCTTCGATGCCGCCTACGGCTTGCGCTGCAGCGTGAACCCGCGCTGCAACATGGCGGGCATCCGCGATGTGAATCCCATCAGCAGGGTGAAGCGCGTGGGCATAGTGGGCGGCGGCCCCGCTGGTTTGGAGGCGGCTTGCCTGCTGCGCGAGCGTGGTCACGAAGTCGATTTGTACGAAAAGCGCAAGCTGGGCGGCACCATGAACGAAGCCGCGTTCGACAAGGGATTCAAGGACGACATCGACAACCTGATTGCCTATTACAAGGCGCAGGTCGCCAAGAACGGCACGAACGTCATCGAACAGGAGGCCAATGCCAAGACCATCATCGATGCCGGATACGATGCGGTGATCGTGGCAACGGGCGCGCCGGCGCTGCCCGCGAAGTGCAAAGGGTCGAAGGAGCATGTCGACAAGGTTATTTCTCTGTACGACTACGCTAGCGATCCCGATGCTGCCAAGCTCGGCAAGACCGTGCTCGTCGTGGGCGGCTGCTTTATGAACCTGGAGGTTGCGTACTCGTTGCTGCAAAAGGGCCATAACGTCATCGTCAGTTCGAGACGCGGTGACAAAATGGGCATCATGGACCTTGGCGACGACAACTCGTCTCCCCAGCAGCAGCGCCTGAGCATCCTGCTGGGCGCCTATATGGCCACCGGTCAACTGCAGATGAAGCTGTGCCATTCGATTGCGGAAATCACCGACACCGGTGCCGTCCTGCGCAACCCTGCCAAGCAGGAGGTTGAAGTGGTCTGCGACAACGTCATTATGTGCCGCGGCTACACGGGACGTCCGAAGATGTACGAAGAAATCCGCGATGCCATCCCCGAGACATATCTGGTGGGAGACGCGAGCATGCGCCTTCGCTGCGATGACAAGCGCGTCATCCACAACGCCATCGAAGATGCCTGGGGAATCGCGAATGCAATCTAGTCGATGGTTTCGCCGTTCAGGCGAACAGCGGAACGGGTCAACGCTGCGATCGGCCCTGGCGGCACGCTATTCGGTCACGCACCGAAGTGCGCTCCCTTCGCCAGTCGGGGTTATCACACTCGCCAGAATCGATCCCGCTGACTTACTAACGCCAACCTGGGACTATTGATTCAACCTGGGCAGGTAATGCGGAGAGGGAAGTCATGGTACTAACGCCAACCTGGGACTCTAGCAGTCAACCTGGGTGGGTAACGAGAGAAAGGAAGAACAATGGGTGTTTTGGATGGAAAAGTTGCTGTTGTTACTGGGTCCGGGCAGGGGATTGGACGCGGTATCGCTATCGGGCTTGCGCGTGAAGGGGCCAAGGTTGTCACCAATAATCGCAAGCCTGGTGGAGCGAGTACCCAGGCCTACGATAAAGATTCCATGCCCGCAGAAGACTACGAGGAAATGAAATCCCTGGCCGGTGACGCAGAGAGCACGGCGGAATTCATCAAATCCGAGGGCGGAGAAGCGGTGGCGTGCTATGGCGACGTCGCCATCGAAGAAGACGCCACCAAGCTTATCCAGACCGCCATCGACACATGGGGCCGCATCGACATCGTCGTGAACAACGCGGCCGGCATGGGTACGGGCGGTATCACCCAGATATCCGACGAAGACTGGGACAAAATGACCGTGACCAAGATGAAGGGCGCTTTCCACACCATAAAGGCTGCGGTTCCACACATGATCGAGCAGGGCTTCGGCCGTATCTTCAACGGCTCGTCCGATGCATGGATTGGGTTGCCTGGCAACGATGCGTATTCAGCAGGCAATGCTGGCATCGTGGGGCTTACCTATGCTGCAGCCAAGGAGCTGTTCCGTTTCGGTATCACCGTGAACGCCTACTGCCCCCAGGGTCAGTCGCCGGCGCATGCGGTCGAGTACAACAAGATGCTGCGCCACGTGAAGGAGATGACGGGCCAAGACCCCGATCCGGCTCTGCTTGCGGTGGTGGAGGCCAACCACGGCGACCCGGTGAACCTGGGCCCTGTGCTGGCATTCCTGTCCACCGAAGAGGCGGGATACATTTCCGGCGAGGTGTTTGCGCTTACGTCTTCCGGCAAGATCGATCGTTACGTTTACCCGCACACCGTTTCGCACGCCGAACCGGCCGCCGATGCCGGCTACCTGTGGGATGTGGCTGATCTGGCAGGCGTGTTCAAGGACACCGTCATGGGTGAAGGTTACGAAAGCCATGCCTCCAAGCAGGCTTGGAGCTAGTCGTAACGCAAGAGTGGTGCGCCAGTTAGGATGCGGCGGCTCCGATGGGCCGCCGTATCTGTATTCGCGCTCGTTCTTGATGGCGAGGCTCGAGCGGAGAGGGCCGCCTTGGCAGGCCGCTGCGAAAGGCGGAGGCCGTCGTGGCCTACGTGATGGATGAACCTTGCGGGATGCACAGCCGACCGTTCGGTCCGTGGCAGTAGTTGGTTCGGCGATTCGATGTAAGCTTGCAGATTGTTGCACCTGTCCCATACATGGTTGTATGGGACTTAATGAGGAAAGGCTAGATACGTCTTGTGAGTGCTGGTAGGATGCCTGTACGCGAACGTATGAAGGAGGCGTATTCGTGAATAGGTTTTCTCCGAAAGCCATCGAGCAGCTGGGCTATTACGTTTATGTGTACTCCAACCCCGATACGCGCAAGCCGTTTTATGTAGGTAAAGGGCAGGGCAACCGCGCATTCGAGCATCTGAAAGATCGCGCTGAGACGGAAAAGACGCAGGCAATCGAGCAGATTCGTGCATTGGGGAAAGAGCCGCTCATCGAAATCCTCGCGCATGGGCTCGATGAAACAACAGCGTTGAAGGTGGAGGCGGCGGCCATGGATCTGCTAGGGATTCAGAATTTAACGAATAGGCAGCGTGGGCACGAATCTGGTTTGTTCGGTCGCATCGAAGCTTCGGAGCTGAATGCGCGCTACGACCATGGGACGCTCGATGAAACTGACTTCATCGACAATGTCGTGCTCATCAAGATTAACCGTTCGTATCGAGGCGACATGTTGCCCTTCGAACTCTACGAAATGACGCGCGGTTATTGGAAGATGTCACTTGAACAGGCAAAATGGGTGAATATAGCTCTTGCCGTGTACGACGGTATGGTCATTGAAGCGTATCGGGTAGCACGGTGGCTGCCAGCGGGCTCTACCGCATTTGCTATGGAGTCGAGACAGAAAGACGGAGCGCTTCAGGCGGTGCGGGTGGAGGGCGCCAAGCGGCTAGAGTTTGTCGGCGCAGTGGCAGATGAACGTACGCGAGACCGCTATGTTGGAAAATCGGTGGCAAGCATGTTTTCGCTAGGGCAAGCCAATCCCATTCGCTATGTTATGGGCGGTTCAAAGAGGGCATTTGTCGACAAAGCCGTTGGGTTGCTGAGTGAAATAGCGCACGATAAGAAGATGGTCCGCTGGTGTAAGAACTACGAACCTTCTGGAAACGAGGATGCAGGTCCCGATATCGCCGACATGAATAGGCGTTTGCACGGCATGATGCGCCATGCCTACGATTCAGGAATGGTGCCTTCGAACTATCGAGATATTTTCGAAACCATCGGGGACGAAGACATGCCTGGTCGCAAAGCGAAGGTGTTCGAGCTTAGGAAGCTGACCGATCGACAAATCATTTCGATTGTGGCCATGCAGTTCAGGCATGACCACTTTTGCGAAGGCATCCTTGTTGAAGAATACGTTGCCGACGGTCTCCTGCTTCATTACCTCTCCGAGCTGCAACGCCGCTGGACGCAAGCGCCCAACCTGACAAATGCGTCGTAGCCAATTGCCAGCTTCCGCTGCTCGCTGAGTGGGGTGGATGCTATACTTCCTGTTTGTTTCGTAAGGTATGGAAATAGGAGGCCTGACATGGAAAAAGAACTGTTCGATTTTGTTTCTGAGCGCGTGAGCATACTAGAAACGGCGGATACGAGTAAGCAGGAAACGAAGGATGCGGCTCGTGCATGGAAGGAAGCTGTTGCGGCTGATGAGGGTGCGGCTGATGCGGCAACCGAGACGCTGCTCGATTACCTTGACGGGCGCATGGTCTCCATCGATGACGTGATTGCCTTTGCTCAGGGCCCTGCGATTCAAATCATGGGCGAAGAAGTGGCGGCGAATATGCTTGCCGAACAACAGAAGCGCAAGGAGCAGGGCGAAAAGTACTGCAACTGCGAAGCGCATGCGGCGGCAGGCGAGCTCCTGGCTAAGTTCGGTCGCATCGAATTGCGGTAGCAATTTGGCGGCGGCTGCACGCGGCTGCTGCTCTGTTAGGAAGATGAAAGGAGGCCTTGGGGCCTCCTTTCGCTTGCGATGCACGACAAAGGTGTCGAGCAGGTTCAAGCCTCCAGCACATTCGCCCCGCGAGAAAGGGCGTGCCCATGGTGCCCTGACAAATCTATCTGGGTTACAGTGGGCCGGTTATAGCGATGCGGCCATTTCCCTAATTTTGGCTTCGACGTCGGCGTCGTGGTTGGTGAAGATGCCGCAGCCCTCCAGCCCCAGGTAGCCCAGGAAATCTCCGTCGTAGGAGAACTTCGCCCCATCGTACATGTCGGGGTCGCCCGAGGCCAGGAACATAGCCACCTTCTTCAACGTGGCGGGCGCCGTGGGGTAGAGCGCCGCATAGAATCGATCTATCGCGCACTTCAGCTGGCCCGAGATCCCGTGGTAGTAGATAG
The DNA here is from genome assembly GCA_946623915.1 of uncultured Coriobacteriaceae bacterium. Lineage (GTDB taxonomy): Bacteria > Actinomycetota > Coriobacteriia > Coriobacteriales > Eggerthellaceae > CACXMZ01. Next base: position 5,335 of record CAMORQ010000008.1, read on the forward strand.
GGGCCGCCAACACGAGCATTTCGGCGTCGGCGAGCTCGGCGTAGATCTTCGCCATGTCGTCCTTTTGGGCGCACTGACCGTTCCCTTTCCCATGGCAGAACTCGCAAGCCACGCAACCATGGATGTCCATCCTGCAGACGTCGAACGCCCTCACATCGTGGCCGCGTTTTTCGGCTTCCTCCACGAAGGCGGAAGTCATCCTTGCCGTTTCGCCGTTCTTTCTGGGGCTTCCATTCATCACCACAATATTCATCTTCGCACCTCCATCTATGATGTGACAGATTAGCGTAAATCTGCCGCATCGTGGAATCTATGTCGATCTGTCGCGCTCCGCGACGCTGATTTGCCGTGCGGCCATGTCCTCGCAGGCCAAAAAAATCGGGGGCCCGCAGACCCCCGATGCACAGAATCGATTGCGTACGTGCTATTCGACCACGATGGCGCCTTCGCCGCTGAACAGATAGTTCTTGTAGGTTTCGCCGCCGTCGGCATCGTAATAGTAGATGGTTGCGCCGTTGGGCGTGGAAACGATTTCGAGGTCGGTTTCCTTGCCCGTCCATGCTTCGCCCGAAGCATCGATGGTGATTTCGCACGACTTGTCCGGCGCTTCCATGTTAATGGCGCGATTGGCCTCGTCGATTCCGGTAAGAACAAACCTCATGGATAACCTCCTTGACTCAATTTGGACATTTCAACGATCGAAGTAGCTTCATTGTATGGATACTAAAACCCAAGGTCAACGGCTATTTCCATTAAATTTATTGATGGAAAACAAACGATGCGTTTTCGTTTTGGCGCGCGCGTATGACAGGGCGCTAGCTTTGTTCGAGCACCACTTTCATAACAACAGGATTGTGGTCGCTCGCCTTGAATCCAAGGTCCTGCGTTTCAGTCGAAATGATGCGGATGTTGTCCGAAACCATGAACCCGTCGATGACGTAATACTGCATGGGCAGATCGCTTGGCGTCCCGTCGGCATTCACCAGCGGATGGTCGAGCAGCCTGCATGTCGGGTGGGAGCTGTCCATAGCGAACTGACATGCGGGAGGGAATTCGCTCTCGTCGATTGTGCCGGCCTGCCATCCGGTAGTCGGAAGCAACGGGTAGGCAGAGGTGTCGACGGAGTTGAAGGTGTGGTTCCAGTCGCCTCCCGCAATGACGTAGTTTCCTGCAGCTATTTCGTCCTCTACGGTCCGTCGGATAACATCGACCTGTATGGCATGGTGTACCTCGTCGGTGTAGGCGTCGGGATGCTCGTTCACGATGACCAGCTCGCGGTCGGTTCCCTGCACGGGAATGCGCACAACCAGCTGGCAGCGCTTCAGCTGCACAGTGCTTATCGGCCAGTCGTAGGAGCTAGGCAGGGCCAGCCGCGTCGCTTCGCTTGCGCCATACGCGCTCAAGGTAAGCAGCCCGCCGTTGATGGTCCCGTATGCAGGCAGGCCAATCGGGACGAACGCGGTCTTGTAATTGAGGGCGAAGCTGGACTGCATGTGGGCAAATGCCGACGATACGGCCTGCGCCTGATCGATGTAGGAGCTGCGCCGGCTGCGAGTGTCCACCTCTTGGAGAAGCGCGATATCGGGGTCTATCTGCTCGATTTCGCGTACGACATCGGCGATGTTTTGCTCCACGCGCTCTTTCGATGCCGTGATAACACCTCGTCCACCATCCATGAAGAAGTCGGCGTTGTCGCCGAGCGCACCGTACCCGATGTTCCAGGTGAACAGCGTTAGCTCGTCTCCTTCGCGTACCACACCAGCGGCTGCGCCGGACATTTCGGCAGGTTCAATGTCGGCCGGCTGATATTCGGTTACGGTAAGCAGGATGAACAAGCCCGCAAAGGCGAGCACGGTCAAACCAAGGAGACCGCCAAGAACGCGCAGCACAATGCGTCTGATGCGTCCGCTCTTTTCGGGCTGCTGGATTTCGCGGTACTCGTTTTTCATGGCACTAGTATATGCGCTCTAGAAGAATAGGCAACAGATGCACAGAGCCGCAGTTAGCGCCAGCCCTTCCGGCCTATGAAACACGGCGCTCCATCAGCTCGAGTGCGGCCATGATGTTGCGGCGCGACAGGCTGCCCACTACGCGGCCGCCGCTGACCACGGGTAGCTTCTTGATGCGGCGCTCGGAGAGCAGCTTGAAGGCGTCTTCGGCTTCGGCGCTCGCCTCGATGGTTTCGACGCGCTTGGTGGCGATGCGTTCCACTTCCAAATCGAGCAGGTCGCCTAGGCGTTCGAGGAAGCCTTCGCTTTCCACGAAACGGAAGTAGTTGAACGTGTCGGTGTAGGCCCCGTCTTGTTTGGAGAGATATTTCAAGATGTCGCCGTCGGAAATGAAGCCGGTTGGCGAACCGTTCGCATCCACGATGGGTAATCCGCTCGTCTCCGTTGCGCGAAGAAGCGCGATTGCTTGGCGCACGGTCGAACCTGCGGCTAGCACGGGAGCGTCCGGATTCATGACGTCAGCAACGAGCCAGGGACGGTCAACTCCGGGTACGCCAGTCAGGTCAACCTGTTCGAGGGAAGGTTGCGTGGCGGCGGCCTCTTCTTCGCCGCGCTTGTCGCGCACGAACGCGTAGATACCCAGCGTTACCGCCACAAGTATGACGCACACACCGGTGAAGGCGATATGCTCCCCGACGTAGATGCGCTCCACTTCGCTGGCTGCAGCCGGTGCGAACACGGACGACAGGGCCGTTAGAGACACGATGAGCGCTGTGCCGAACGACGTGCCCACCTGCATGAACGTCGAATACAGCGCATTGCCGTGTTGGAGCACGCTGTTGTCCAGCGAATTCATGCCCCAGGTGTCGATGGGCGTTATAAGGAACTGGATGCCGATGGTCATCACAGTGTAGACCAGGGCGACGAAGAGGATGGGAGTATCCATGCCGAAGAAGACTAGGGCAACCGACATGACCGCCATGACCGTCGAGCCGCCGACCGCCAGGCCGCGCACGCCGTTGCGGTCGAACAGGCGCCCAGCAATCAGTCCGCTGATCGCGCCGACCACGGCGCCGGGCAGCATGGTAAGGCCGGTGACGGTGGCCGAGTGTCCCAGGACGTTTTGGATGTAGATGGGCAGCACCACGCCCGACCCCACAAGGGCGGCTTGCAGAAGCGCGATGATGATGACCGTCGTGCGGAAATTGCGGGTTGCAAGCGTTTGCACGCGCAGCACCGGCACGTCGAGGGAAAGCTGTCGGCGCACGAAAACGCCGAGCAGCGCCACGCCCACGACGACGAGCACGACGGGAATGGCTAGGTTTTCGCTGCTGGTCGATACCGAAATGCCGTAGAGCAGGCTGACCATGCCGGCTGCCATGAGCGCCACCGATGGCGCATCGAAGGGTACCGATTCGAATTCGGCGAAGTTCTTCAGACTGATGAACGAAAACACGACCACCACGACCGCAAGCACCGAAACGATGGCGAACAACGCACGCCACCCCACACTGTCGACGAGAATGCCGGAAAGGCTTGGGCCGATGGCAGGGGCAAAACTGATGATCAAGCCCACGATTCCCATGGCGCTTCCGCGATGCTCGCGAGGGAAGATAAGCAGAATCAGCGTGAACACCATGGGCATGACGATGCCCGTTGCGCTGGCTTGCAGCATGCGGCCGGCAAGCAGAATGGGAAATGCAGGCGCAACAGCGGCGACGACGCTGCCCACAGCGAAGATGGCGATGCCCCCGATGAACAGCTTTCGCGTTGAAAACCGCCCGATGAAATATGCGTTAAGCGGGATGATCATCGCTTCCACCAGCGCATATCCGCTTGTCAGCCACTGCACCGTGGTTGCGTTCACGCCCAGGTCCGCCATGATGGCGGGAAGCGCCGGGGACAGCAGTGTTTGGTTCAGCACGGCAAGCAACGTGCCCGCCATGAGTACCGTGATCATCATCTTCTGTTGGCTTGTCAGACCCATGCAGTCTCCTTGATGCACGCGCGTGCGCATACGTTGCAGGGTTCTAGGCCAGCGCAGGCCGAGGCGCGAGACAGCGTCGGCTGGCTTCCTGGTATTGATGCCTACGTAAGCGCGGCAATCGCCGTATTGTCTTAAAGGTTTCGTTCCATAAAGGTGGCACCCGCTCAAACGTCGAGTGCCACGCGCTATTTATATGTTGTGAGCATTGTATTCGAATCGTATGGCGCCCGTAAGGCAGTATCATTGCCGTACATGGCTAAAACAGAAGTGAAATCCATCAGCTATGCCGGTTTGGCGGTGCTATTGTGCGGCGGCATGCTTGGCGGGCTGACGCAGACCGCCATGAACACCACGCTCGTGTCCGTTATGGCGGAGTTGGGCATGTCCGTGGCGCTGTCGCAATGGCTTGTGAACGCCTTTCCGCTCGTGTTGGGCATCGTCATTCCTCTGTCGGCGCATCTATCGCGCAGAATGAGTGCACGGTCGCAGTTCCTGCTCGCGATGGGCTGCTATCTGGCGGGCACGGCGGTCCTGCTGCCTGCGCAAAGCTTCGCGTTGTTGCTCGTCGGGCGCATTCTGCAGGGAGTGTCGGCCGGCATTTTATTCCCCTTGATGCAGGTGGTGGTGTTTGCGCAATTTCCCCTGGAGCGACGCGGAACCATCATGGGGTTCGTGGGCCTCACGTTTGGCTTCGCACCCAACATCGGACCCACTATCGCAGGCGCGTTTACGACGGCGTTCGGTTGGCGCAGCGCATTTGCGTTTCTATGTGTGTTCGCGCTATGCGTGACTGTGCTCGGATTCTTCCTGATCAAGCGCACTCCGGCGGTAGGCCAGGCACGCTCGCTCGATGCGGCGTCGGTGGCTTTGTCGTCCTTCGGGTTCGGTGGCTTGCTGATGGGGTTCACCAATGCAGCGGACTTCGGAATCGCCAGCGCCGAATGTATCGCGCCTTTCGCAGTGGGGGCGATTGCCATGGTGGCATTCTGCGTCCGCCAGGCGCGCATAGAAAACCCGCTCATGGACCTGCGTGCATTCAAGGTGCGTGAGTTCACCGTAGGTACCGTCATTTTGGGGTTGGTGTTCTGCGCCAACATCGGCACGGCGCTCGTCATCCCTTTGGAACTGCAGGCGGTGCATGGATTTTCCGCGCTCGATGCCGGGTTGGCGTTGCTGCCGGGCACGATTACGGCAGTTGTCGTGAATCCCGCATCCGGCATGATCATGGACCGCGCGGGCGCCAGGCGCGTCACCTGCGTGTGCGCCGCGATGCTTGTCGTGGGGTCGGCGGCGATGGTGGGCTTGGGCGACATGACGTCGCTTCCCCAGGTGATGTTCTGGCAGCTTGTGCGGCAGATTGGCATTTCAGGTGTGATCATGCCGGTGAACACATGGTCATTGAACGCCCTGCCACCCGAGCTGATGCCCGACGGCAACTCGCTGACCAACACGTTGCGCCAGGTGGCAGCTGCCATCGGCACCGCCGTTATGGTGCTGCTGATGACCGGTGGAGTTCCCAACGGCGATGTGACTGCCGCGGGTGTGAACAGCGCCATGCTCTTCGGTCTGCTTTGCGTGGCCCTGCTCGCGGTCCTCAGCTTCGCGTACGTGCGCGATAGGAAAGCGTAAGGAGCTGCCGGTCGATACCGTTTGGGCCGAATTCCGCGGGGTGCCCTTACGAGATGTCGATGAAGTTCAGCATCGCCAGGAACACGTACATGCCGATCAGTCCGAACGCAATGGCGTTCACCACGCCGCGAGGGGCGCGACGCAGGGCCGTGTCCATCAGCGGGTAAACCACCCAGATGATCAGGGTCGCCGCAATGCTGTAAACCATCGAATTCTGCAGGCACACCTGGCCCATGAAATTAAACGGCATGTCGCGGTAGTCCCACAGCTCGTAGTTCTGGTTGGCCACCATACCCGTGATGAAGTCGATGGCCGTGCAGACGAGCGCGTTGGCAAAGAAGCTGAGCACGATCGACAAGACCTTGCGGCCGCCGGTTTTCTTCAGCAGCCAGAGCGAAAGCGGATGCAAGATGACCACGATGGCCACAAGCGCGGCCCCTTCGGCGGTGAAGGGAAACAGCCATTGGCTCCACAGCATCGTGTTGGTGGGGTCGTAGCCGCCCATGAACACGCCCGCAAGAATCAGTTGGCAGAACAGCATTTCGGCCCAATGCCCCACAATGGAGAACACGATGAAGTAGATCATCAGATCGCGCCAGAATTCCCACGTGCGCACGCGCTCGCGCAGGGGGATGTCCCAGCTGTGCCCGCTTCTTGCGTGAGGGTCCATCTCGGGCGGGTGGTTCAGCAGGCGTTTTGCTTCGGGCGAAAAGGCCATGTACAGCGACACGGCGATGGCGCCCACGTATTCGATGCCCATGATGGTGCTTGTGGCGGTCGATCCGATAACTGCCGACAGGGCTTCGTAGGCGCCGAAAGCGGAATGGTCGAGTATGGACAGCCCCGAGTGGGCGAGCGCTGTGAAGGGTCCGACGGTGCGGGCGCTTGCGGCGCGTTGCGACATGAGCCACAGGGTCACAGAGCCACCCGCCATCAGCAGCAGCACGCGAATCATGCTGATGTCGTAGTCGAATTCTTCGCGGTCGGTGACGAACCCGAACACGAGCGCAAGCAGCATGGCCGCTACGAAATACGCGCCGCACAAGCGCAGCCCAAGTCCGAGGTCGGCACGGAGGGTGACGCTTGCGGGCTTACGCGGCACGGGAGCTTTCCTCCGATTCCGTCGAAGACGACGAAGCGGTCGCCGCCGCGCTTGGCGCATCGTATGGGGCGGTCGCATCAGGTGCACTGGAAACGCCAGACGCGCCCGATGCATCCGTGGATAGGTCCAGCGAAGAAACGGTGCCCTGGGTTTCAAGTATTCCGAGTATTTCTGTGTAGGAGGCTCGTATGTCTTCGAGGTGTGCAACGATTTTTTCTTTATCAGAAGATGAAACATCGTTTGCGTTTTCGAGGTCTGCTTCAAGCGTGCCTATGGCGGCAAGCGAAAGGGTCGTTGTGTCGGCAACAATTGAGCCCGTTTCCGTACCTTGCGTATCGTCCGCTGCTTCTTCGGCGGTAGGCCTTGCCGCGCCCAAATCGGTGCCCTCGGGCGGTTCGATTGCATAGAGCGAAAACAGGAGAGCGCCGGTAATGGCGATAACGACGAAGGCGACGTTCATGATTCCCGTTGGGACGCGCGCGAGCCATCGCTCAATTGCCGGGTACACGACCCAGGTGATCAGCGAACACGCCACGCCGAAAGCAATGGAGTTTTGCAAGCACACCTGTCCCATGATGTTGCAGAAGTTTTCGGTGTAGTCCCAATGCTGGAGGTTTGCGTTGAACACGAGGCCGCTGAAGAATTCGATGGCGGTGCAGGTGAGCATATTCACCAGAAAGCTGATCGCGTAGGGCGCGAAGCGATTGGATAGCTTCTTTTTCAACCATACGAACAGGGGATACAGCACAACCGCGATCAGCACGACCGCAGCACCCTCCATGGGGTAGGGGTAGAGCCAGTCGCGCCAGAGCATGGTGTTGGTGGGGTCGTATTCGCCTTGCACCAGCCCCAACCGGATCAGCTGGCACATGGCCGCTTCCATCCAATGGCCCAGCACCGAAAACACCACGAAGTAGATGACAAGGTTACGGATGAAGGGCCAGCCGCGCCGGTCGATGGCGAACTCGTCTTTGTCGTAGTACCCCTTGCCAAGCGAAAAGTCGTTAACCAGCACGGCTTTAACGCGGCTCGAGAACGTGAAATAGAGAATGAGGATTACGTAGTACAGGTTGTTGTAGAACAGCGAAAAGGGAGTGAACGTGCCCAGGTACAGGCTCGAGCCAAGGTTCGCGACAATTCCGATCAGGGACATGATTATGACGAACGGTCTGCCGATTCTGAAGCGGTTCAGGAAGAACCAAAACGCCACGCCCTCCAATACGACCATGATCCAGTCGGTGATGTTGGTCGAGCTGTACACAACCGTGTCGCGCGACGTGAAGATGAGCATCGCAACCGTCGAGATGATATGGATGGCGAAGAGCACCTGTATGACGCGCATGAACCCCAACTTGGTCGGGTCGCTGAACTTGATCGCTTCGAATGCGCGTTTGGCAGAATGCGTTGCAGCCCGATGGTCGGCCTTGGCCTTCTTGCGTGCATCGCGCTCTCGCGTGCGTGCCATTTTGATTTTGCTGCGATCGCCAAGGCCTATGGCGATGGATGCGAGCTTGGTGGCCTCGTCGACGGCTTCGTCGGATTCCATGGCGAGACCGACCATGGAAACGGCCTGTTCGGCGTCTTGCTGAGCAGCGCGGGTGATTTCGGCGCGATCTACCCTGCCAGACGAAAGGGCGTTTTCGACAACGTTTTCGACCTGCTCAAGCGACTTTGCCCGATCGGATTCGTGAGAGTGCTGAGCCATGACAAGCCCCTTCTCGCGTAGTGCCTATTCGGCCCCCACTCCTGAATAGGCGGTCTTTACTGATACACCTTCGATGTTGCCCACCTTGCCGGCAAGTGCGGAAATCTCGTCTTGCGGCGCATCGATGGCGATGCTGATCACGTTGATGCTGCGGGCGCGGTAGGGGATGCCCATGCGCCCGATGATGTACGGCGCGTACTCGTGCAGGGTCGCGTTGAGCTTTTCGACCGCTGCCTCGTTTTCCACGATGATGCCCATAACGGCGACGCGTGTGTCCATGCGCGGTTCCTTTCTCGCATTGTCGGATGGTGTTAGTGTAGCAAAAAGCAGGAAGGCCCTTTCGGGCCTTCCTGCGGGGGACGCTTATGAGTCGAATTCGCCGTTTGGCGCAGCGGGACGGACAAGATGCAAAGCGAATGTTCGAACTTTTCCGTTCCCGGATCGAAGCGCCTCTGCGCTTACGCAGCGTTGTGCGCAGCACTAACCTTGGCGGCGACGGTGCGGTCCTTGCGCGCGAACAGCTTCTTGAAAAATGCGCCGAACGAGTCCACCGACGTTTCGACGACGTTGCCTTCTTCGTCAAGGAACACCAGGGCTCCGCCGCATGCAACGACACCGACATAGTTCTTCATTTTCTTGGACATGATGGCCTCCTGTCTCCTTGCGTCTGCAAGGTGCTCCTCTTGGTACAAGGGCAGTATGGACCATTATTTTAAATCTGAAAAGCGAATATTTATCATATGTAGCATGACAATATATCATGGATAGTTGGACGGCACGGATGCGCACGACCAGGCCGTGTTGCGTATTCGCTCAAGCTGGGTTAGCCCTTCCTAAAACGGCACTTGACATTTACATGTGCGGACGAAACGTGCGCTCGATGAAGGACTGGCCGGCAGCGAGTGCTTCGTTGGCCGCGTCTTCGTTGCCAATTGCCGCAACGAAGCAAGCGTACTCGTCAAGCGTTCCCTGTCCATGTGGGACCCGGACGGCGCCTGCGTCGCTGCCGCATGCCAGGGTCACGCCCGCTTCCCATGCCGCGCGTATGCCGGAGCGCTCTGCCTCGCAAATACGGGCGACCGACGATTCGTCGTAGAGGCCACTGCCCAGCAAATTGTGCGCGACGGCCATGGTGGGCACCAGGCAGCTTCCGTGTTCAGCTAGCGCGGCAATGGCGTCGCGGTCGAGGAAGTTGCCGTGTTCGATGCTGTCTACGCCAGCTTCGGCAGCCACTTGGATGGCCCGAGCACCGTTCGTGTGCGCCATGACCGCGCGTCCATGTTCGTGGGCGATGCGTACCATTTCGCGGACCTCTTCGGCGGGAAGGCCGTCTCCGTAGACGATGCGTCCGCATTCGTCGAAATCCATGATGCCCGTCGTCATAATCTTTATGAAGTCGGCGCCTGCATCGCACGCTTCCGTGACGAGTGCGGCGTATTCGTCCAGGTTCGCGAATCCGCGCCCGACGATGCCGCCGTACGTGCCCTGCTTGTGGATGGCAAACAGGGGCGTGCGGTAATCGATGCCGTATTCGGGGGCTAATGCGCGCGCCGCTTCCGACACGCCGTACTTGTCGCCTCCGTCGCGCACGAAGGCGATGCCGCATGCTTGGTATGCGGCGAAGCATGCACGGATGTGCGAGACGTTGGGTCCTGCTGCGTGGCGCGCCATCCCTTGGGCGTAGTTCACGCCGTCCATGGCGATGTGGGCGTGGCACTCTCCGAATGGCGATCGACGCTGCGGCGCCGAGTGCTGTGTAGTCGTATCGTTCATGGCACCATGATACCCGCAGTTGCCGGAAATGGGACAACTGCGGGTATGTGCATGCAATCTGTGGGCGATGTGTTGCGCACAGGACCCGATGCATGTCTCCGGGATTGTCGCGTTCGCCGCGCGATAGCCCAGCACAGCGGCAAGCCGGAGTAGCGGTTTAGGCGGCCTTGTGCGATTATGTTTCCGGATACGGCACTGTTCCAAAAACGTAAAAGCATGGCTTGAAGGAGCTGAAATGTTTTGTACTAAGTGCGGCAAAGAGCTCGATTCAGGCGCTAAGTTCTGCACGGAATGCGGAGCGCCGGCGGGCGCGGATGCCCGGGCGGACGCTTCAGAACAGGGCGCATCCGAAACAAACGCGTCCATCCCTTTGGCATCGACTTCTGCGCCCGTTCCTGCAAGCCAGCATCTTTCTGACGCTCAAAGCCAGCAGGCGGATAGCGGTTCGTCGGGCAGCAAATCGGGGGCAATTGCGATTGTGGCCTTCGTTGCCGTCGCCCTTCTTGCTGCATTGGTCACCATGGCGTTCTGTTCGAACAGCGCCCCGCAGGAATCGGGTGACTCGTCACGAGAGACCTCTTCACAGAGCGCATCGTCTGTGCTTGCGCAAAGCTCTGCAGCTGCGGTTATGAATGGCGCGGCGTCTTCGGCACCAAGCGAAACCGTTCAGTCATCGGCCCAGTCAGCCGAGCCGGCTGAACCAGAGCTTTCGCCCGAAGAGGCTGCCTTGAAGAGCCTTGATGGTTGGTGGATGGGATGGATTCACGACATGGGCTATCAGGGTAGCTACGGCCACATCCACGATGGCGTGATCGATTGGTATTATCGCAACCTTCTTAACGATGCAGTGGAGCATACCAGCACGGTTACGATTACCAGCGTCGAGCGCTTCGACGAAAACGGTGCGGCAGGATGGCGCTTTGTTCCCGATACTGCGCCAGACGGGTCGTTTGCTTACTATCTGGTAGACGGTGACCTCGACAACCTTCCTATCTACAAGACGGCATTCGGTTATGGTGTCGTCGACACTGCGAACGACAACACAAATGCAGTCGAGCGCTTTGGCATCACGAGGATCACCGATCCGGCTGCGCTCGACGAAACGGGGTTCCACTCGGCGGCGGACTTGGAGAGCGCGAAGGCGCTAGCAGCGCAACGGTTGGGCGATGCTGCGGCCGAACCTGCGGCGCAAGAAGCCCCCTTCAATCAGGAAGAAGCCGAAGCGCAGGCTCGTGAAGCAGCCAGTGCTGCCGGCAAGCAGGTCTTTACCGGCAGGGTGCGCGTGACCACCTATGCCGACCGTGCGGCCGAGCGCGATCCGCGCCTACGCGATTTTCAAAGCAATTACGACATGCTTACGATTATGGAGTTCGATGGCCTCACGCCTTATACCGCGGTGTCGGGGGATGGGGCGATGCACGGAGCCACGGTTGACCTAGAAGGCGAATCGTTCAGGCTGCCTAATTCGTTTGCCGCCTATGACGGGCAAACCATCACGATAGCAGCGTTTGCATCTGATATGAAAACCTTCAGCGACACGACAGGCGTCCTTATGAGCGCATCCGTGAATGCGGCGGAGCTGATTGCGCCCTTGACGGAGGCGGACGTGCGGGCGCGCGAACAGGCGGCGTCGCCCGACAGTTATGTACTTGCCGATTCGTCCACGCGTGCCTACAGTCGTGCAGAGCTGGAAGCCCTCGACAATCACACGCTCTTCCTTGCCCGCAACGAGATTTACGCCCGTCACGGGCGCGGGTTCAAGAACGAGGAACTGCGCAGTTACTTTGCAGGTAAGGCGTGGTACGCCGAAACGGTGTCTCCCGATGCCTTCAACGACGGCATGCTCAGCGGTACGGAAAAAGCCAACGCCGACTTGATGCTGGAAATTGAGCGCTCGCGCAACTCGCCCTATGTATAAAGATGGAAAAGGCTGGTGTGCTCGGTGAAAGGCAGCAATAACGCGCGCACGACAACGGTCGTCGGCATTGCGGGAGGAAGCGGGTCCGGCAAGACGACGTTCGCCGAGCGGCTGCGCGTGTGGTTTGGCTCGTGCGCTGTCGTGCTTTCCCACGACGACTACTACAAGCACAAGCCCGAGATGACGCAGGAAGAAGCGCTTGCGTACGACTTCGACAGCCCCGATGCCCTCGATACCGAGCTGCTCGTGCAACATGTGCGTGCTTTAAAAAACGGCGAAGCAGTGGATGTGCCCGCATACGATTTTGCCTCTCATGCGCGCACGCAGGCGGCGCGACATGTCGGTCCAGCTTCGGTGGTTCTTGTCGAGGGACTGCTGATTTTGGCCGTCCCCGAACTTGCCGGCCTGTTCGATTTGACGGTGTTCTTAGACGCCGATTCCGATGTGCGGGTGTTGCGGCGCATTCGGCGCGATTGCAACGAACGCGGCGCCGACCTGGAGCGTGCCATCGCCATGTATCTGGCTACGACGAAACAGGCAGAAGCAGCCTACGTCGAGCCTTTCAAGAGTTCTGCAGACCTCGTGGTGCACGATGCGCTTGGCGATCGTGCGCTCGAAGCCGTTGCCTGGGGTATCGCTGGCATGGCGGGTCTTGCACAG
>CAMORQ010000009.1 GCA_946623915.1 uncultured Coriobacteriaceae bacterium
ACAGTCCCCGGACGCATGAGATAGGAAATGTTGAAACACGGCGCATACAACCCGCGCTCCACACGTTCGAGCTCGTCGCCTTGAAGAAGCATCGAACCATTCGTTGCATACGAAAGCATCATGTCAAGCGGACTGTACCCGGCAACCGCCCGGGTAAGGTGGTGCTCGAGCGATCCTGTTAGGCGATACCCGATGTCGTAAACGTGCGGAAGCCCGTCCTTCACCACGCATTGCATGAACATCATGCCGTTGCGAAGCCCCGCTTCGGCAAACATGGCGCGTGCTTTCGGCGCAACTTCGTCCAAATAGCGCGGAAGAACAGAAGCTGGAAAGGTGTAACCAACAGGCAGGGGAAGCACTCCGCGTTGATTAGCTTTCACATGTCTGTTACCCAGCATGAACACGCGGTATTCGCCGCCGACGAACAACCAAAACACCGTGACTTCGGGGCCAGTCAGGCACTCCTCTACAACCACGCTTCCCGTCTTCGAGTACCTCGCGGCTTTGCTTATCGCATCGTCAAGCATGCCGCAATCGCGCACGATGCTCACACCGCGTGACCCACTACCGTCCTCGGGTTTCACGATAACCGGAAAGGGCACGTCAGGCGCAACTGGGCCATCGGCAACATCACGGCCCGGATCACCGCAGGTCACACCGACCTCAAACAACATCGAAGTTGGCACGCCATGGCGCACGCAGAGCTCTTTCCAAAGCCGTTTGTTGGCAAACGTTTCGAACTGTTTGCGGGTGCCATAACAAAAAAGCCCAGCTGCCTCGCACACGTCTGCATAGTAGCCGAGGATCGAATCGGCATAACCGGTGATAGCACCATCGATGCCGTGATCTTTGATGTATCGCGCAACTTGGTCCGCATCCGCAACACTAATGAGCGCATGCTCGTCCGCAATCTGCTTGGCGGGCGAATCCGACGGAGAATTGTAATCGATAACCGTTGTGTGCAAGCCCAACGCACGGGCAGCTCGGACTATCTCGCACGATATGCGCGTGCCGCCGAGAACGGCAATGCGTTTGGTGGACAGACTCACTAGATGACCCCCACTTTTTCCAGTGCATCAACGATTGCCAGCATTTCATCCCGACCGTATCGTTGATCCACAGGAAGTGGTAGGATGTCGCGGGCAAAACGGCGAGCAACAGGATCGCCGGTACCACCGAGCACATTCGGCCAAAGTGTGGGAACGAAAATTCCTTTTTCCGCAAGCGCTTTCTTGGCCCTCTCGCCGCCATCAACAAGGAGAGGATACACAAATGGTCCGTTTGGCCGATTCAGCGCGAGTCCGTTCAATCCATCCAGCCTCCTCGCCAAAACGTCGTAATTGTCATTCCTCGTATCGGCGACAAAGCGGTAATCGATGCCACGCAACATGTTCTCTGTAAAACGCGACATGGCGCGCACAGGCTCCGATGCGAAAGAATCGTTATTGGCGCGCGCTGCTTCGAAAAACTCGCCGGCGCTTCTTTCTAACCTGCCAACAAGGTAGTCCACCCGCCCTCTGGATTCGCTCCTATGAACCCTTTCGATTGCAGGTGCATCCGTATACAGAAAGCCTCCGTCGGGTACCCCGAAGTACTTTCTGCAGGAATAAAGCGTATCCACGCCGGTAGAGGGCTTGGCGAAATAGTTTTGCGTTTCATCGACGATCAGTCTGCCGCCCGACAAGGCCCGAGCCCGCGCAAGTGTTTCCGCGCTTAGCTGACCGTAGTAATCGACCAGATAGAGGTACTCGCCGTCCTCAACGCCAAAAGACCATTCGGGCTGCAATGATTCAGTAATGCGGTACTCACGTGTCGTAACGCCCTCCCTAGCACAAAGGCCCGAAACGGAATCGCAGAGAAACGAAGGCAACAGAATCCGCTCGACTCCTCGAGCGGCAATAATGTAGGCCAGGCAATTGCGACCGCAATTCAGTGCCACGGCGTCGTCATGGTAGAGAGATCCGCGAAACCTTTCCAATTCGATGTAGCCGCCGATTTCCGTCATCAGATCGCGTTTCCCTCAACAGTATCGTCTTCTTCCGCCACAACGTCTATGTATTCCTGGGGCACTTCTTCAAGCGTTATGGCAACACCGTTCAAATCGTACCCCATGAATACTCCCCGCGATACCGAAGCCCTGGCCGCCGAACTTTTCGGGCTCAGCGCATAGCGCACGAGATTGGCCACCATAAGGCAATCGGTTCTGAAACTTACGTTTTCCACGTACCACACGTCGTTTTCAAACTGCTCCTGCCACGTCCAGAGCCTATCGAAAAAACGCGGCGGGCATTCGAGCCCGGGACGCACCGCAAGCCGGGCGCGGTGGCGCTTCGTATAGCGTCCGTCGTATTCGGGCGGCAAGGGACGCGGGCCAATCAAGCTCATGTCCCCTTTGAAAATGCTAACGAAGTTAAGCAGTTCGTCGAGAGACGTTTTCCTGATAAACGTGCCGAATTTAGTAAGCCGCTGGGATGCGGGGAGCAGCTCGCCCCGCGCGTCTGTCGCATTATTCATGCTCCTGAACTTTATGATGGTAAACGGCCTGCCGCCACGCCCCGAGCGGACCTGCCTAAACAGCACAGGCCGCCCCACGTCGATAAAGGCTCCGATTCCCAACATGACGTTGATGGGTAGGGTGACCACGATAGCAGCGCCTGAAATCACGATGTCAATAGCCCGCTTCCCAAACCGGGAATACAGCGTCTTGCTGGGCACGACATCGTCGAGTTTTGCATTTATAACTGGCAGCCTGTCTTGCGCTAGGAGACCCGCGATTTTCCATCGCTGACCTCGGGTAAGGGCAAACCGATCAGCCATTAGACACCACCTTGTGACCTAAGGCAACACGCATCGAAGCCTCCGGATGCTCCATTACCTCCCGCATCGCGTCTTCGCAATCAAATCGGAAAAACGCCAGTCCCACGAGGTCGCCGCACTCTTCGAATGACGTAACGCAACCACCCTCGGATACATCTATCTCCTCACGGACGAGCGCTGTACGCGCGGCATCCGAATATGTAACGCCACCGAAGCTGCCCGATTCGCAAGAATGGAGCACCCCCAAGCCCCAGCAACCCTCTGGCGTACCGTCGAAAGTGACGTCACAACCGTCGAACTGACCCATAGCTGCGCGCAGCGTAGCTGCCACAAGGTCCTTCCCGCTTGCCATGCCTACGAATTCGGGAAGCATATTGCCGCCATTTCGCGGTCCGGCATCCAAGAAGAAGAGCCTATCGGCTTCGTCGATAATCATTTCGATGTTGAAGGCACCATTCGTAACACCAGATACATATACCAACCTGGAGACTTCGTCCCTAACCAGCTTTTTGCGCTTTTCAGATAACTGTAACGGCATGCTGTATCCAGCCGGCAATAAAGGATTAGCGGCATTGTCGCGTATGCTGTTCATCAAGCCCCAAGAAGCAACCTTGCCACCGACCGCAAACACCTCGGCTTCAATTACGTGTGCATGGTCGCGCTCAATGAATTCTTCAATAATGGCCTTACCGGAGCGGGATTTCCCCAGTGCGTATGTCACCGCGTGTCGCAACGCGCCGTGTTCGCTAACAACGGTAACCCCCTTGCTTCCCGAGCTGTCAACCGGCTTCACAATGACAGGAAACGTCAGAGGCAAGGAGTCGCCGAAACCATCCGACGCGGAAACGCGGATTGAACGGGGCACGTGGAAACCGTGCTTTTCGAGGAACCCCCTGAACAGATGCTTATCGCAAAACGAGATGGCGGTATCCAGCGGAACACCGGACAAACCCAATTCCTTTGCAACAAAAGCAGCGGTTGGAGCCGCCGGGTCGGACCCATAAGCAACAACGCCTTCGACGCCCTCGTCAATCGCCACCCGAAGCACTGCATCCCTATCGGTTGTGCTAACCAAATGGAACGAGTCCACCAATTCGCGTCCTGGATTATCGGACAAATAGTCGCACAATACAGTTCTGTAACCGAGTTCCGATGCGCGTTTGATAGCGACAAGCTGCGACCTTGATCCGCCGAGCAGCAGAATTGATTTACGACCATTGGCAGTCATCGGACGCCTTCCATAACCGCGCAAATCCTTTCGACGTCCGCAATCGAAAGATCTGGATACAGCGGTAAACACAGCACCTGATCGGCTACACGTCTGGCGACAGGCGTGGCATCATAATCGAAACGTCCCGCATAGCAATCGTAGTCGCTGGCAAGCGGGAAGAAATACTTGCGTGCCATTACACCTTGTGCCATCAAGGCAGCGTGAACTTCGTCGCGCGAAGCCCCAAACTCATCTGGGTCGACCAGAACGGGCAAGTATGCGTAGTTGGACTGCACCTGTCGGGCCGGGCGGCACAGCGAAAGACCGCGTACGCCAGCGAGCAGTTCACCGTACCGGTCGAACCGCACTTTGCGCGACGCGATAACCTCGTCCATATGCCGTAAGTTGCAAATGCCCATGGCAGCGCTGAACTCGTTGAGTTTCGCGTTACCACCCGCGTAAACCACCTGGCCAGATGAGGAAATCCCGAAATTTCGCAACGCTTCGAAACGCCCTGCCAAGTCTCCGTCCGCAAACGCCACCGCCCCGCCTTCAATAGTGTTGAACACCTTCGTAGCATGGAAGCTGAACATGGACGCATCGCCAAACGAAGCGACGCCTTCGCCGCGCAAACGAACTCCGAACGCATGGGCGGCATCGTAGACGACCTTCAGTCCATGTGCCTGCGCGATGTTTCCGATTGCATCGACGTCACATACATTGCCGTACACATGCACTGGAAGGATGGCACACGTGCGGGGCGTGATCAGCGCCTCGATACACTCCGGATCAATGGTGCAGTCGTCTGGCCTGATGTCGCACAACACCGGCTTTAAACCCTTGCGCACAATAGCATGAATGGTGCTTGCGAAAGTGAACGGCGTAGTTATCACTTCGTCGCGCTCATCGACGCCTGCGACAAGCGCCTCGATGGCCATCTCGAGCGCCAGATGGCCATTGGCGAACAGCTTCACATGCGGCACCTGAAGGTAGTCCGCCAGCAGGGACTCGAGCCTGCTGTGCTTTTCGGCGCAATTGGTGATTACGTGGCTGTCCCACAAATCGCGAATTTCCGCACAGTACTCGTCGTACGGCGGTAACATTGCGCATGTGACGGGGATTGTATCAGTCTGCTTCATTTCTTCCTACGTTTTGACCTAGACGCGACTATACCACAACGCACAAACAGGCTAAAGCCCACTCTCCAAATCGGAAGGGCTAACGCCCCGACCCCCCAAAACCCACAAAATAGCTTTACACCGTGCCACGGAATAGCGCAGGCGACAACACGAAACAGCGCCCGCGCGAACCAGACCCATATGTCGGGCAGATTGCTGCTGCCTAGCTCCTTATTTGACCGAGTTTGCTATACAATGCCAAGGCGCGCATAGCTCCAGTCGAGGAAGACATGCGCAAACATTCGTAAACAGGAAACGAGCTGCACTAACGTGGGTTCAACGAACAGAAACAGCGTATCCAGATCGTTTGGATGGTCCTTTCTCGAACAAGTCGGGGCGAAAGCGGTTGGGCTGATCCTCCAAATAATCCTTGCGAGGCTGCTGGATCCGGAGGCATTCGGGCTTCTTGCGCTCATCTTGGTTGTTACCCACATCGCCGACTCCATCGCCCAAAGCGGGCTGGGGGCCGCGCTCGTGCAAAAGAAAGACGCGTCTTCCCTCTCTTTTTCTACAGCGTTCTGGCTCAGCTGCGGAATTGCCGTGGCGTTGTTCGCCGTCATCTTCTTGACCGCGCCCCTCTTCGAACGGTTCTACGGAATCGAAGGGATCGCCACGTACCTCAGAGCACTCGCATTTGTCGTAGTTTTCAACTCGGCGAACTCCATCCAACGTTCGTACCTGCAAAAGCACCTCGATTTCAAAAAACTGTTCATCGTCAGCACGGGCGCCATCACGATATCCGGCGTCGTAGGAATCGTTCTGGCCGTTGGGGAAACTGGTGTCTGGGCGCTTGTGGCGCAGTCGCTATCCCAAAGCGTCTTGACCTGCCTGTTCATGTTCCGTTTCGTACCATGGAAACCGAATCTGGCTTTCAGCAAAAGCGAAGCGCAATCCCTGTTCTCGTACGGATGGAAAATCTGCCTGTCTGGTCTGCTTGGCACGCTCTACGACAACGTTGCCGACCTGGTTATTGGCAAAACCTGCACGACGGCGAGCCTCGGCTATTACAGCCAAGGCAAAAAATGGCCCCATACTGCCCTGATTGCGGTTTCGAATTCCCTGCAAAACGTGCTCTTCCCAGCCTTTTCTAAAATGCAAGACGACATCGACCTTCTAAGCCGCAACGTGAAAAAAGCCATTCGGCTTGGATCGTTCGTCTTCATTCCCGCTTCGTTTCTCGCGGCCGTGGTGGCGGAGCCATTGATAGAAATCCTTCTTACCGACAAGTGGCTGCCAAGCACTTTGGTGTTCCAGCTGATATGCCTGGGCGATTGCTTCATGATCGTGCGGATAACCAACCTGCGGGCCTATATGGCGCTTGGCGACAGTGCCCTGTACCTGCGCCTTCAGACGATTAAGGTCGTACTGGGGATAGCAGCGCTAAGCCTTGCAGCGCTTCTTACGCACAACATCTACGTGATAGCCGCGACCCGTGCTGTTTTCTCTGTTTTCACCGTTTGGGCGATAGACGCACGCCCTGCAAGTCGCATGCTTACGCACAGCAGGTCGTCCCAATTCCTGGATGTACTCCCCTTCATCCTGCTTGCAGCCGCAGCTTCGGCTGCGGCCTATCCACTTACTATCCTGCAGACGCACCCTGCCATTATTCTCCTGGGACAAATAGCCGTCTTCACGGTAGTATATTTTCTAGGTGCAAAAATGCTCCGCATAAACGAGTTGGCAATGGTGGGAGATTTGGCAAGAAAAGTCCTCCGCAAGTCATCCGACATAAAGGAATAACCCATTAGCAACGTCTTCCACAACAGCGAAGTCCCTACGGCATTAGCGGAAAGCCTCCATGCGAGCGGCTTGCTTAATTGGACCTTGATTCAATTTAATCCACGTAAAGGACGCTACGTTCTGCGTGCCGCAGACGAAAATGGTGACTACCTGGTTAAATGGAATGATGATCACGGCAATCACGCTGCATTTCGAAAAAAGCTTGAAGCCGGAGCGGCGTTTTGCACCGCATTGCATGGCTCCGGCATAGCTCCTAACGTGCGCCTGGAAAACGACCTCGTTCTTACCGAATACTATGCGGGCGCACGCACGCTGCGCGAAGCAGTGAGTAATTCCACGTCAGACGCTTCAATTGTGCGCTTCGTCGAAGATGCGCTCGCCAACTGGACACGCCTTGTTCAGGAAGACCCCGACATTGCCTCCGGCACACCCGAAGGCGCCCAGATGATCTCAAGGTACTTTTACAGCCTTCTGTGCTCTGGCCCACTGGACACACAGCAAGGGAGGCTTGAGGAGTACCGCAACAAGGTGCTCTTCAAAACATCGTTCCGTCCCGCGCTGTCCTCGCTTGTGCATTCGGCGTCGAACACTGTCCGCCTCAGGACCGTCCACGGAGACTTTCACCTGAGCAACGTCCTCGTCCTAGACGACTCGAGCACGCGCCTTATCGACTTCGAAGAAGCGGGCAAAGGCGTTGCAGAGGCCGAGCTTGCCTATTTCCAATCCCAAATATGGATGCTTGGCCAATCGCTGGGCATGTCGACCGATGCCGTAGACCGCATCATTGCGGAGCAGGTTTGCGCACCGCTGGGACTGCATGAAGGCTTCTACCTTCGATGCCGGGAGCTATTCCACCGCGGCATCGCGCTCAACACGAGATTCCTCGCGAACGGGAGGCGATAGTGGCCCGCACCTACAGGTCAGCAGCAGCACAAACGTGCACCTACGCATTCCCACCGCTTGCACAGCGGCGCGATTGCAGGAGCCTACATGGGCATGGCAAATAACACCTCGCAATCTTTCGATTTCGCCGGACTAAGCGTTTCGGTTTCCGGCGATGACGAGTACGCCGAAAAGCTCCGGGAGTATTTCCGGCGTTCGGCAGACAACGCGAATGGAGCTCCGGCCGATCTTGCCATTACCGTATGCGAAGACAAAGAATCGCTCACTTTCGAAAAGCGCTACGCTTCCCTATCGGAAGGCATCGTCTTCAATGAAGCTTCCTGCCTGATCAAGCGCGGTCGCCTTCAATACCGTGTAGATAACCTGTTCGGAGGCGGCCCTACCGCCCTTACGATGTTCTGGAACGCGAAGGAAAGCGCGCGCGACCGCTTGCGGCGTACATACCATACATCCATTGGAACCTGCGTTGAGGAGCGCACTGACGAAGATGTGTTCATCGGCGCCGTGACGAACTACTCGCTCCTTTGGTACGTATGCGCTATAACCCTGATGAAGCACGACCGGGTCTTCGTGCACTCGGGGATGATGACTGACGGGCAAAACGGAATCCTGCTTTCCGGAACCGGCGGCTGCGGAAAGACGTCGACCATGATGGAGCTGCTCTCGCGCCCTGGCTGGAAATACCTTGCGGAAGACTTCGGCGTCGCCGGCTCGAACGGCGTGTTATGGTCTGCCCCGAAGCACGCGTGCGTGTACCACACCGACGCCCTGCACGGAAACGATCATATCGCGCACGCTCTCGCCGGGTTGCCTTCTGCGGAGATGCGCAGCTGGAAGCGAAGCGTGCGGGCAGGCAACAACCCAAGGCACCACTTCGCGTCCCAAGAGCTGTTCGGTGCGGATGGCGTTGCGAAAAGCGCACCGTTGACCAAAGCTGCTTTTTTGTCGCGCTGCTACGATGTCGAGCAGGTCACCAGCGTTTCGGCAAGCCCTGAAGAACTCGGCCAGAGGATTTGCGCCGCGTCGTTTCGCGAACTGAAGGAGCTCTACGAGATCCTATGCAACATACGCGCCGTCGCCGATGAGGATTGCCGCAGCGCCTACCCTTCCCTAGATGACCTGCAGCAAAAGTACCTGCGCATCTTGGTGCCCGCCTTGGAGCGGGCGGAATGCAGCGTGCTGCTGGTTCCGCCCCACGCGAAACCCGCCGACATTGCAGAGGCTGTTGCGCCCACTCGCTAGTCGTCGAATGCGTGCCAACCGAACTTATCTGCAAAGCGGGAAAACAGCGGATACGGCTTTCACGCCCCGTCTTCCAAAGACATGTACCACACGTGCAAGCACTACACCAATGCGCTACACTATCCCCCATGGTTTTCTCCAGCTCGACGTTCCTCTTCGCTTTCATGCCGCTGTTCTTCGCGGCGTACTTCGCGGTCCCCGGACGCAAGGCGAAGAACGTGCTGCTGCTGCTCGCCAGCCTGTTCTTCTACGCGTGGGGCGAGCCGGTCTACATCCTGCTGATGCTCGCGTCGATAGCGGCCAACTGGCTGTTCGGGCTGAAGGCGGGGCCCAAGGGGGCAAGCGGGAGGCACGCGGCGGGCGCCGGGCCCGACGGAGGGGCCCGCAAGGGCAGCAAGGGCGTCCTGCTCCTCGCGGTCGCCTTCAACGTGGCCGTCATCGGCTTCTTCAAGTACGAGGGCTTCGTCGCCGGCATCGTCAACGGCGCCGCGGGCGCCGCGGTCGTGCCCGACCTGGAGCTCCCGCTGCCGATCGGCATATCCTTCTACACGCTCCAGGCGCTCTCCTACGTCATCGACGTCTACCGCGGGCAGGTGGCCCCGCAGAGGAACGTCCTCTACCTGGGGATGTACGTGGCCTGCTTCCCGCAGCTGATAGCCGGCCCGATCGTGCGCTACTCCACCATCCAGGAGCAGGTTCTCGGGCGAAAGGAGACGCTCGCCGGCGCCGCCGACGGCATGCGGCTTTTCGCCGTGGGGCTGGCCAAGAAGGCGCTTCTGGCCAACACCTGCGCCATCCTGGCGGCCAAGATGGTCGAGATGGGCGGCCCGGAGATAGGGGCGGTCGGCGCCTGGGCGGGCCTGGTAGCCTACACCTTCCAGATATTCTTCGACTTCTCCGGCTACTCCGACATGGCCATAGGGCTGGGGCGCATGATGGGCTTCACCTACCTGCGCAACTTCAACTTCCCCTACGTGTCCCGCAGCATCACCGAGTTCTGGCGGAGGTGGCACATGTCGCTTTCCACCTTCTTCCGCGACTACGTCTACATCCCGCTGGGCGGCTCCCGCTGCTCCGTCCCGCGCCACGTCTTCAACATCATGGCCGTGTGGGCGATCACGGGGCTGTGGCACGGCGCGGCGTGGAACTACGTCGGCTGGGGCGTCTACTACGGCGTGCTGCTGGTCTGCGAGAAGTACCTGTGGGGCGGCCTCCTGAAGCGCGCCCCGCGCATCGTGGGCCACCTCTACACCGTCCTGGTCTTCACGTTCGGCTGGTCGTTCTTCTGGATAACCGACCCGGCGCAGCTCGTCCCCTACTGGCAGGCCATGGCCGGCGCCTTCGGGGCCACGGGGTCCTCCACCTTCTGGGAGCTGACCGCCTGGGAGTACTGGCCGGTGTTTGCGGTGTGCGCCCTGGCGTCCACGCCGGCGCTTCCGTGGGCCAAGGAGCGCCTGGTCGCCTGGGCGGAGGGGCGCCTTCCGCGAAGCGTCTTCGCGGAAGGCGGCACCGCCAACCCGAAGACCGACGGCTCCGAGTCGCTCTGCGTGCTCTCCGCCGAGTGCGCGACCCCGGCCAGGACCGCCGCCTTCCGCGTCGCGCAGGCGGCCTGGGACCTGTGCCTGGTCGCGCTGCTGGTCCTGAGCGCCATGTCCATCGTGTCCGGGTCGTTCAACCCGTTCATCTACTTCCAGTTCTAGGGGAGGCGCCGTGTACGAGAGGATCCGCAACATCGCCCTCGTGGCCGTGGCCGCGTGCGTGCTCTTCTGCGTGATAGGCACGAAGGTCCCCGAGAAGCTGGGCGTGGATTTCCCCGAGTGGACGGGAGTGGGGCTTGACAAATCGTCGCTCGAAGGCAGGAAGTACCAATCACCGCCCAAACCGGGAATACGAAGCGCCCTAAGCGGCAAGTTCCAGACGCGCCTGGAGAAGTACCTGGCCGACCACGTGCCCATGCGCGACGAGGTGCTGCTGAAAAACGCCGCGCTGCAGCGATCGTGCATTGCGGCGGCGAATACGCCATTTAGGTTCAATGCTTATCCAACGTTCTATGGATCAGATAAGTACTACCAGCCAGACACTGGCATAATCCATCCGCGACCCTTCTCCAAAAAGGGCTGGAGCAAAAAGAAGCTCGCCAAGATTGCAAAGCGGGTCTCGAATATTATTGAATCGAATGATTCGATTCAATGGTTCTTCTACCTCCCAGATAGGCTGGAGACTGCATCCGACACTTCTGTTGCGCGTCTCACAAGCAACAAGGCAGACTACGGATGGTTCAGCGACAACTTTCTTAAAAAACTACCAGACAACTGTGGCGTATCGAAGCGTCTCTGCAACAATAATGACGATTACGAACAACAATACTATCTAACGGACCATCACTGGAAAACAGCGAGGGCCTATAGCGCCTATTGCGAAATCGTAGATTATTTCGGACGCAGCCCAATCCAAGCTAGGCTCTACCAGTGTTTTCCCGGACCGTTTTGGGGATCAAATGCACGTGAGGGCTTATGTTCTATTGGCATCGGCGACACCATAGATGATTTGGTTTATGAACAGGGCGCTATCACGGTCAAGGTGAACGGCAAAACAGTCGATCCGACATGGCTAGGTGGCTCAGGCGGACAGCAGAAAAACTCGCTTCAAAAAGACCATACCTTCGAGGGCGGGTACAACGAATACTTCCACGGCAACAAGGGCCTCGTCGTTATCCGTAATAAAAATGCGCAGCCTGGCAACATCCTTATTGTTGGCGACTCTTTCAAAAACTGCATCGAACGTCTTTTTGCTACGAATTACCGCACGGTGCACGTTATAGACCCGCGCTATTACAGCAAGGAGACCGTCCGGGAATATATTGGCTCACACGATATAAACGATGTCGTTTTCCTAATGTCCCCGTTTACTCTCAACCGGGAAAAAGCTAGGGCATCCCTAGAGCTGGAGTAGTAATCCAGCTCATATATCCTTAAACGACTCCTACTCAAAACTATAAATGCTATTTACTAACTTTAGCACCTTTATCAACCGTGTCTCCCGAAAAGCTATTCAAGCAGTATGCGTTTTGAAAACGCCGCTACTTACCAATGTGGTGTCCCTCGCGCGCCCCTACGGCGCCGGCCACGTTACCCGCACTTCCGACACTCTAAGGACCTAGGACAGAGGACCAATACGACATCTTCGTGCACATAGAAGGTGCTGGATGAATTCCCAAGCGATGTACACGCCGTCGCCGACACAGATTGCCTCGAAGCATAACCTCCCTCTAAAACTTGCAGGAGTGGGATACATTGGCATCCTGCTGCCTGCGCCGGAAAGGACGAAACGCGACACGATGTTAGCGCCCCTACAAGGCACCTAGCAACAGTACGTATGAGTTTGCGCCGAAAACGTCCGTCACGATTCTGCGACCCATATGCACTGCAATGCGCTACACTATCCCCCATGGTTTTCTCCAGCTCGACGTTCCTCTTCGCTTTCATGCCGCTGTTCTTCGCGGCGTACTTCGCGGTCCCCGGACGCAAGGCGAAGAACGTGCTGCTGCTGCTCGCCAGCCTGTTCTTCTACGCGTGGGGCGAGCCGGTCTACATCCTGCTGATGCTCGCGTCGATAGCGGCCAACTGGCTGTTCGGGCTGAAGGCGGGGCCCAAGGGGGCAAGCGGGAGGCACGCGGCGGGCGCCGGGCCCGACGGAGGGGCCCGCAAGGGCAGCAAGGGCGTCCTGCTCCTCGCGGTCGCCTTCAACGTGGCCGTCATCGGCTTCTTCAAGTACGAGGGCTTCGTCGCCGGCATCGTCAACGGCGCCGCGGGCGCCGCGGTCGTGCCCGACCTGGAGCTCCCGCTGCCGATCGGCATATCCTTCTACACGCTCCAGGCGCTCTCCTACGTCATCGACGTCTACCGCGGGCAGGTGGCCCCGCAGAGGAACGTCCTCTACCTGGGGATGTACGTGGCCTGCTTCCCGCAGCTGATAGCCGGCCCGATCGTGCGCTACTCCACCATCCAGGAGCAGGTTCTCGGGCGAAAGGAGACGCTCGCCGGCGCCGCCGACGGCATGCG
Source organism: uncultured Coriobacteriaceae bacterium (assembly GCA_946623915.1). Taxonomy (GTDB): domain Bacteria; phylum Actinomycetota; class Coriobacteriia; order Coriobacteriales; family Eggerthellaceae; genus CACXMZ01. Next base: position 13,152 of record CAMORQ010000009.1, read on the forward strand.
GCTTTTCGCCGTGGGGCTGGCCAAGAAGGCGCTTCTGGCCAACACCTGCGCCATCCTGGCGGCCAAGATGGTCGAGATGGGCGGCCCGGAGATAGGGGCGGTCGGCGCCTGGGCGGGCCTGGTAGCCTACACCTTCCAGATATTCTTCGACTTCTCCGGCTACTCCGACATGGCCATAGGGCTGGGGCGCATGATGGGCTTCACCTACCTGCGCAACTTCAACTTCCCCTACGTGTCCCGCAGCATCACCGAGTTCTGGCGGAGGTGGCACATGTCGCTTTCCACCTTCTTCCGCGACTACGTCTACATCCCGCTGGGCGGCTCCCGCTGCTCCGTCCCGCGCCACGTCTTCAACATCATGGCCGTGTGGGCGATCACGGGGCTGTGGCACGGCGCGGCGTGGAACTACGTCGGCTGGGGCGTCTACTACGGCGTGCTGCTGGTCTGCGAGAAGTACCTGTGGGGCGGCCTCCTGAAGCGCGCCCCGCGCATCGTGGGCCACCTCTACACCGTCCTGGTCTTCACGTTCGGCTGGTCGTTCTTCTGGATAACCGACCCGGCGCAGCTCGTCCCCTACTGGCAGGCCATGGCCGGCGCCTTCGGGGCCACGGGGTCCTCCACCTTCTGGGAGCTGACCGCCTGGGAGTACTGGCCGGTGTTTGCGGTGTGCGCCCTGGCGTCCACGCCGGCGCTTCCGTGGGCCAAGGAGCGCCTGGTCGCCTGGGCGGAGGGGCGCCTTCCGCGAAGCGTCTTCGCGGAAGGCGGCACCGCCAACCCGAAGACCGACGGCTCCGAGTCGCTCTGCGTGCTCTCCGCCGAGTGCGCGACCCCGGCCAGGACCGCCGCCTTCCGCGTCGCGCAGGCGGCCTGGGACCTGTGCCTGGTCGCGCTGCTGGTCCTGAGCGCCATGTCCATCGTGTCCGGGTCGTTCAACCCGTTCATCTACTTCCAGTTCTAGGGGAGGCGCCGTGTACGAGAGGATCCGCAACATCGCCCTCGTGGCCGTGGCCGCGTGCGTGCTCTTCTGCGTGATAGGCACGAAGGTCCCCGAGAAGCTGGGCGTGGATTTCCCCGAGTGGACGGGAGTGGGGCTTGACAAATCGTCGCTCGAAGGCAGGAAGTACCAATCACCGCCCAAACCGGGAATACGAAGCGCCCTAAGCGGCAAGTTCCAGACGCGCCTGGAGAAGTACCTGGCCGACCACGTGCCCATGCGCGACGAGGTGCTGCTGAAAAACGCCGCGCTGCAGCGATCGTGCATTGCGGCGGCGAATACGCCATTTAGGTTCGATTCCTACCCTACGTTCTTTGATTCGATATATGTCATCAACACCCGAGGCGTCGTATGCAGATCAGTAAGGACCCCGACTGAGAAGCACAGCGAGGCCGCGCGTGCACTTGTCGGCGCCATCAATCGTGCGGCCGATGCATACCCTTCCACTCGATTCGTTTTCGATATTATCGAAGGCACATACTCGAGCAGATTCAATCCAACCGCTAAATATTCCTCCAATTATCTTGGTAAACAATGGATCGAAGAAAACTATGTAAATGACCTCAACGACAACGTTACTGTTGTGTATGACGAAATAGAAACCGAAAACGAATTCTTTACTGAATGGTTTTCGACCGACCATCACTGGAAGCTACCACGCGCCCTTAAAACATACGATAGTATTGGCGCGATCCTTGGATGGAAAAAGGTGCCATTAAATGATAAGTTCACCGCGATTCGTAAATGGCATGGATCCGAGGCGCGTAATGGCTTATACATGGATCTTTCCGACAGCCTCGAGGATTATCCGATTGATTTTTCTGATCTTGAATGCTTCATTAACGGAAAAAGAGTCGACAGGGGACTTCGCGAAAAGCTATTGAGGAACAACCAGGTGATCGACTCCATTCCATATGGCAATAGATCCTATTTTGGAGGACTGACGGCAACCGTAACATGGAAGAACAGAAACAAACATGCTAAAGGTACCTGCCTATTCGTCGAACAGTCTTACGGTCCATACGTTGAACGATACATCGCCAGCAATTACAGTAAAACAATTTGTCTGAATCCAGTAAATAAAAAGGTTGAGAAACCTTTAATGCGCGCAATAGAAGAATATAGTCCTGACACAGTGGTCATCCAGCTCAACGTGGTAGACGCTCCCGGCCTCATTAAGCAGTCGCCAAACTTTTTGACATAACTTGCAATCTGCTCCTACCGAGTGTCGACAGACGCACTTCTCCCAACGAAGACACTACAACCCCAGATAATGGGCAAGACGCTCGCAGTTCCTACCATCCTGATGGTCGTAAAGCCAATCACAGAGCTCTTTTCGTTCTGCAAAATAGGTGTCCTCGCCGCGGGAAACCTGGTCAAGGAATATAAGCAAATCATCATAAGACTCCAAAAGGTTTCCAGGCAAAACCGAATGAATATCGGACACAACAAATCCCGGTTTATAATCCTTAAAATCCTCCAGGCTAAATGCCAAGGGTCTATTTAATAAAAGAAACGTATACGCGGAAGAAGAGTAGTCGCTTATCATCGCATCGGAAGACGCCATGAGTCGATAGACATCAACATCGAGCTTCTTTGCCATATTGCCATCAATGACGACTATGTTGGAACAACTATGCAGACCCTGCATAGTTTCAAGATTCTGAAATGGATGTATTTTAACGATCAGCAAAAGTCTGCGTAACTTCAGGTACGTATTCAAATCGTCGAGCCTTTCGCTGCTGTCGACCAAAGGTATCCCCAATGGCTGATTGGCGGAAGAATCGCATCGAGTATCGACGACGTGCTTAATCGATCGGAAGGTAGGCATCCACAATATCGCCTTCCTACCCGCGCGCGAAGCGACCTTCTCGATCTCGTCCACATTGCAATTAAGTAACGTATCATTAATGGGGTACCCCAAATGAAGCATTTGATTATTTGGATAAGGAATTGAGTAATTTTCACATACGATAGGGTCATAATTTATCGATGGGGACAGGTAGTAATCCACCCCTGTAGGAGCATGCATTATGCCTTTCACATTCTTAAATGTCACCCCACCATGCGAGCAGTAAATGGATACCTGCTCTTTGCGCACTT
>CAMORQ010000010.1 GCA_946623915.1 uncultured Coriobacteriaceae bacterium
TAGTATTTTTGCCCAGGCGCTGCGGAAAAGTCCCACGACCCGGGCCAGTATTTTTGCCACAGTCCACCCGGAGGCGACTCTGCTCCTGATGCGGATTCTGGAGGAAACGGGGCTGAAGGGCTTTGTCGGCAAGGTCAGCATGGACCGGAATGCCCCACAGGAGTATCTGGAGACAGATGCGGAGGATGCGTTTGCCGCCATGCTCTCCGCAGGGCTCTCCGGGATCCGCGAAGGCCTGCCGCTGGCTGCCCCCGACGAGCATAACCGGCAAGCGGGCAAACTGCCTTCCAACTTGGGCGAGGCGATCGATTTGTTCGAGTCGTCCGAAATGGCGCGGATCATCGTGGGCGACCGCACCCATGCGTTCCTCGTGCAGAACAAGCGCGAGGAATGGCGTTCGTACCAGACCTGCGTTTCCAGCTGGGAAACGGACCGATATCTGGAAGTGTTGTAGGGAGGGGCGTTTTGGAAGCCAAGCAGGCAATCTTCATAGCCGACAGCCTGGACAACGCCCGCCAGTTCCAACAGGCGCTATCCGATCTGGGCGTGGAGGTGTCCGCTGGGTCGAGTATGCGCTTCACCCAGCTTTTGGCAGCGAAAGACGAATGCGATCTGGTTATCTACGAGGTGCGCAACGACATACGCGCCGAAGTTGTTCCTGTCGAGCAGGCGTTGCTCGAACACGGCGGTGCGGCTCTGCTGCTGATCGTGCGCGATGAGCTGCTGGGGGATCTCTACCTCCCCATGCAGCTCCATTGCGATTTCGTGCTCTCTGGCGCAAGCGAAGACGAATGCGTCGCGCGCATGCGCATGCTGCTGTGGCCAGGGGAGGCTGGAGCGGCCAACGACCAGGTAAGCGTGGATTCCATGACCATTAATCTGGCCACCTACCAGGTTCAAGTGGGGGGCGCGCCGGTGGATTTCACCTACCTGGAATACGCCCTGCTGGCATTTCTGGTTACGCATCCTGGGCGAACTTACAGCCGCGACGCGCTGTTGCGGCGCGTGTGGGGGTTCGACTACTACGGAGGAAGCCGTACGGTCGATGTGCACGTTCGACGCGTGCGTGCGAAACTGGGACCAGAGCTTGCCCAACACCTCGAAACGGTGCGCGGCGTCGGATACTTATGGAATTAAAGCCGGCATCCCCGGCTGTATGCGATAGGAGCGATCATGCCTAAAACGATTGCGGTAATCGACGGAAACTCTCTGATGCACCGCGCATACCACGCGGTGCCGCCCACCATGAACGCTCCCGACGGCACGCCGACCAACGCTGTGTTCGGGTTCATGTCGATGCTGCTGAAGTTCGCCGACGTCGCTTCGCCCGATGCCATCGTGTGCGCTTTCGATGCGGGCAAGCCTGCTTTCCGCATCGAAGCCATGGAACAGTACAAGGCCCAGCGCCCGCCCATGGACGACGATTTGCGCGTTCAGTTTCCCCTCATGGAAGAAGTGCTTGGCGCCATGGCGATTCCCGTGGTGAAGGTGCAGGGTTGGGAAGGCGACGACATCTTGGGCACGGTGGCCGCACGCGGCGAGGCGCTTGGCTGCAACGTGCTGCTGGTCACCGGTGACAAGGATGCTTGCCAGCTGGTTACGGCGCAAACGCACGTCGTTTCGACGAAGAAGGGCATCTCCGACGTGGTCATCTACGACCCTGCGGGCGTGAAGGAGAAATACGGTGTCGAACCCGAGCAAATCCCCGACTTCCTGGGGTTGATGGGGGACAGCTCCGACAACATCCCCGGTGTGCCTGGCATCGGCGAAAAAACGGCGGCGAAGCTGCTTGCGCAGTTCGGCAGCATGGAGGGCATATACGACCACCTCGATTCTTTGAAGGGCAAGCAGCTCGAAAACATCCGCGACAACAAGGATGTCGCGTTCCTTTCGCGCCAGGTTGCCACCATCGTGCGCGACCTCGACTTCGATCTCGATTTGGAAGGTGCGAGCTTTCCGGCGTACTCGGCCGAAGATGTCCAAGAGGCGTTCGGAAAGCTGGGCATGCGCTCGCACTTAGGCAAGGTCCTGGCGCTGATCGGCGGTGAAGAGCAACGCGAACGCATCGAACTGGCTTGGCAGGGCTACGCAACCGGCGTCGAATCCGTTCCTGTGGCGAAGGCGATTCTCGACCAGGCGTCCGAGGATGCGCCGTGTGGCATTGCGATTGCCGTGTCGCAACAGGAATCGCTGTTCGAGCCGGGGATCAAAGTGGCTGTCGCCGGCGCCGACGCGGGTGCTCTTGTCGAAGGCGACGACGCACTCGATGTACTCGCTTCGGCCGTGCGCAGCGCGCCGTTCTCGTGTTTCGACGCCAAGAAAGTCCTTCAACAGGTGTGCCCGCCCGATAGCGCGCTTGTCGCGCTCGTCGACGAGCACGCGCTCGACGCTTCACGCTTCTTCGACTGTTCGCTTGCTGCGTACGTTTTGCATGCGGGAACGTCGGATTACGCGGCGGGGAGCTTGGCGGAAGCCTACCTGGGCGGTTCGCTTCCCGAATCGCAGGACGAAAACGATGCGCTTGCGATCGAGGCGGCCGCCGCGGCCGCCCTAGTCGTCCCGTTGCGCGAGGCGCTGGACAAAGACGGCACATGGGACGTGTATTCCCAGATAGACGCACCGCTCGTGCCCGTGCTTGCGAGCATGGAGCGCATCGGTGCGGCACTTGACACCAAAGCACTCGCCGTCCTAGGCGAGAGCACGCAATCCGAACTCGACGAATTGGTCGCGGATATCTACGAGAGCGCCGGCGAAGAATTCAACATCGATTCGCCCAAGCAGGTGGGCCACATCCTCTTCGAAGTGCTGGGTTTGCCGCCTCTGAAGAAGACCCAGCGCGGCTATTCGACTGACGCGAAAGTGCTCGACGAGCTTTCCGACCGACACGTGCTGCCTGGGATGATTCTGCGCTACCGCGAGTTGGCGAAAATGAAGGGCACCTATATAGACGCCCTGCCCAAGATGCTCGGGAGCGACGGGCGGCTGCACACCAGCTTCAACGAGACGGTGACCACCACCGGTCGTCTAAGCTCGTCCGATCCGAACCTCCAAAACATTCCCGTGCGCACCGACTTCGGCCGGCAGGTGCGCGCGTGCTTCGTGCCCCTTCGCGACGGGGAAGTGTTCTTGAGCGCCGACTACTCCCAGATCGAACTGCGTCTGCTCGCCCATCTTTCGGGCGACGAGCACCTGATCGCCGCGTTCAACAGTGGTGAAGACTTCCATGCCGAAACGGCGGCGCGCGTGTTCGGCGTAGCGGTGGAGGAGGTGACGCCCCAGTTGCGCAGCCGTGCCAAGGCGGTGAATTTCGGCATCGTGTACGGCCAGCAAGCCTACGGACTCTCGCAAAGCCTGCACATCCCCTTTGGGGAAGCCCAGGAAATGATCGACAGGTATTTCGAGGCCTATCCCGGTGTGCGCGGCTACCTGGACCGCGTGGTCGCATCGGCCAAAGACGACGGATTCGCATCCACGATGTTCGGGCGCAAACGCCATATCCCCGAGTTGCGCGCGGGCGGCCCTCAGCGTGCCTTCGGAGAGCGCACTGCCATGAACCATCCCATGCAGGGCAGCGCAGCCGACATCATCAAGAAGGCCATGGTACAGGCGCATCGCCGTCTGCGTGACGAATTCCCCGACGCGTCGCTTATCTTGCAGGTTCACGACGAGCTCGACCTGTCTGTCCCGCGCAAGGATGTCGAAGGGGTCTCGCAGCTTCTTCACGAGGTAATGGAGCACGTGGCGGATTTATCCGTGCCGCTTACCGTGGACGTGTCGTTCGGAGAGAACTGGTCGGAGGCGCATTAAGACATGGACGCCTCATTCGCAAACAGGACAGGCGAGATGGCAAGCGCATCGGACGCTGGAAAGTCGAAACGCGGGTTTCCGGCATCTTTGCTGCGGTTCGTTCCCCGTACGCGCGCCTCGAAGGTAGCGCTTGTCATCTATTCGCTGATAGGTGCCGCGACCTGCGTCGTGGGCATGCGCGTTGTGCGCACGAAGTGGTTCTACAGCGGCAACTACGAGGAAAACTACTTCGCGGGACTTACGCCCATCGACGCCCTCTGGTTTGTCGTGCTGTTCGCCGCAGTGCTGCTGGGGACGTGCTTACTGCTGGTTGCCTACCGTGCCCTGCTCGAGAGGATTCCCGCACGGCGCATGCCAGTCAATCCCACCGTGGTGTTCTGCGTGACGTGGGTGGTCATTTTCGTATGCTGGGTGCCTTATTTCCTAGCCAATTTCCCTGGATCGCTCTACGCTGACTCTATCGTCATCATGAAGCAGGCTTTGGGCATCAACGTGCTTACGAGCCATCATCCGATAGCCTACGTCGGGCTCATCGGCTTTTTCCTGCATCTCGGCGACATCCTCTTCGACAGCTACATCGTCGGCATCGCCTTCTACACGGCGTTTCAAATGGTGTTCATGAGCGGGGTGTTCGCCTACTTTTTGGGTTGGCTGGCATCGCATCGCGTCCCGTTGTCCGCCATCGTGGTCACCTGTGCGGCGTTTGCGCTCCTGTCGATTTTCCCGCTTCACGCAGTCAGCATGTGGAAGGACGGGCTCTACGCGGCATTCGTGCTGCGCGTAAGCCTGCTCCTGTTCGATGTGGTGGCCTCTCGCGGCGCAGCCCTGGAGGAGCCTGCCATGCTTATTCGGCTGGCCCTATGGGGTTTGGCCGTGTGTCTGGTGCGCAGCAACGGCATCTACGTCATGTTGTGCGTTTGGGTCGCTTTGCTGGCTCTGTACGCGATGCGCACGTCTGGCAAGGTGTTTTTCTCCTGCGGAATCAGCTTGGCCTTGTATTTCGTTGTGGTCGGGCCGCTGTCGATCGCCCTTGAGGTGCAAACCGAGCCGGTCGAGTCCTACGGCATTCCGCTGCAGCAGGTGGCTGCGGTGGTGGTCTACGACGGCGAGATGAACCCGGAAGAAAAGGAATTCCTGAACACGCTGCTTCCTTTGGACGAGTACAAAGAGGAGTACATCCCATGCAGCGTGGACGGCATTAAGTGGGCCGACAACTTCGACATGGATTTCTTTGACACCCATCGAGGCGAATTCATGCAGGTTTGGCTGTCTCTTCTGCCGAAAAACCTGGGCTTGTACGCAAGCTCTTACATTATGGAAAGCTACGAGTACTGGAGCTTCGCAGACGTGAACCGCACATTCACCCTGAATGGCGTTAACGACAAATACGACGCCCCCGACCTGGGGATCATAGAAACGAATCTGGTCGAAGTGTGGTTCGGGGAAGGGGTAAACCAGCTGTTCCCCTTCAAGTTTTTCCACTTGCAGGAAGGCGCACATTCCTGGATCGTCTTGTTCGCAGGACTTCTTTTGTTCGTGGCGCGGCGCGAACAGTGGCACCCGCAGTGGCTGGCCGCTCGGCAGATGCTGCCCGCATGGCCGCCGTTCGCTCATCCGTGGTGGCTTGCCCTTTTCCCCACGTTCGTGAATTGGCTTACGGTGCTTATAAGCTCGCCGTTCGCAGCGCTGCCTCGCTACATCCTGCCGGCGATTTTCCTGATGCCGCTGTTCATTTTGCTGCCGTGGCCGGTGGTGGCGACCCAAGAGCGCTGAAGCGGCTGGCGTCGTTTTCCTCGGTCGCGGTCACGCATTGCGCCAGGCAACGTGTGCTCATTCTGCGAAGGGTGGGCATTTTGCGACTTTTCAATTGACGGTTGCCACACACGTCGATAAAATACCTCCTTGCGTCTGATACATGTACAAGGAGAAAACAATGTACGCAATCGTGAAAACCGGCGGCAAGCAGTACAAGGTTGCCCCAGGTGACATTATCGAAATCGAAAAGGTCGAAGGCGAAGCTGGCGACAAGGTCGAACTTGACGTCATTTGCGTCGTGGACGGCGATGCGGTGGAGGCCGATCCGGCCAAGGCTGCAGGCACCAAAGTGGTTGCCGAAGTCGTCGAGCAGTTCAAGGGCGACAAGCAGCTTGTCTTCAAGTTCAAGAAGCGCAAGAACTACAAGCGCACGAAGGGTCATCGCCAGCAGCTAACGCGTGTGCGTATCGTTTCCGTTGGCTCTGCCGAAGCCGAACAGGATTCGAAGAAGGCTGCGAGCAAGCCCGAAAAGGAAGCGCCGGCGGCTGAAGAGCCCAAGGCCGTTGTGGAAGAGGCCGTCGAAGCCAAGGAGGCGGAAGTTGCCGAAGAGGCAGCGGTAGAGGAAGCCGAAACTGCCGAAACCGAAGAAGCTCCCGCGGCCGAAGAAGAGGCAGCCGAAGAAGCCGAGCAGGCTTCCGAAGAATAGATCAAGGAGTAGGTGATCGCACTATGGCACATAAGAAGGGTCTTGGCTCTACACGCAATGGCCGCGACTCCCACGCACAGCGTTTGGGTTGCAAGAAGTTCGCGGGCGAGGTAGTTACCACGGGCAACATCATCGTGCGTCAGCACGGCACGCATTTCCATCCCGGCGAAAACGTCGGACGCGGCAAGGACGACACGCTGTTCGCCCTTTGCGACGGCACGGTCAAGTACACGAAAGGCAACAAGCGCAGGGTGCATGTGATACCCGAGCAAGCCTAACAACGACTTTTCAGCACAGTTAGGAAACCTCCTGTTCGCAGGGGGTTTCTTCGTTTAGAATATCGTGAAGTTGGCAGGTGCGCTATTTCGGCGGCACCGTAAGAGACAAGGACGGTCCTCTCAGGCGCGTCGCGTCTGGCGGGTGCAACATATGTTCATCGATAAAGTCCATATCCATGTGAAAGCCGGCGATGGCGGCGCAGGGTGCATGAGCTTTCGACGAGAAGCGCCCGTGCCCAAAGGCGGCCCCGACGGTGGAGACGGCGGTCGTGGCGGAAACGTTGTGGTCATGGCGGACGGGAGCGTGTCGAGCCTGATCGACTACCGTTTCAAGCATCACTTCAAGGCGCAGCGCGGCACGCACGGCAAAGGTTCGAAGATGCACGGCGCCAACGGCGAAGACCTGGTGCTGCGCGTTCCCGTGGGAACGGTGGTGCGCGAGTACTTCGAGGACACACACGAAGTGGGGCAGACCATCGCCGATTTGGTCCACGACGGTGACGCGGTGGTGGTTGCGCAGGGAGGCGTCGGAGGCCGCGGTAACACGCATTTCGTCACGCCCACCCGAAGGGCTCCCGCCTTCGCAGAACTGGGAGAGCCGGCTCGCGAAGGGTGGATCGAGCTCGAAATGAAGCTGATGGCCGATGCCGCGCTCGTAGGTGTTCCGTCAGCCGGCAAATCGTCCCTGATCGCCCGCATGAGCGCAGCCAAGCCAAAGATCGCCGATTATCCGTTTACGACGATCGCCCCTAATTTGGGCGTTGTCCGTTCGGACGAATACGACTACGTCATCGCGGATGTGCCGGGCCTGATCGAAGGCGCATCGCAAGGCAAAGGGCTTGGGCACGAATTCCTGCGCCATGTCGAGCGCACTGCCGCCATCGTACACGTGGTCGATATGACCGGCGGCTACGAAGGCCGGGACCCCGTCGAAGATTACCACATCATCAATCGCGAACTGGAGCTGTACTCGCCGGATTTCGCGTCGCGTCCGCGCTTCGTCGTCGCGAACAAGATGGACATGCCTGGTGCGGACGTTAACCTCGAGCGTCTTCAGGAAGCGGTGAAGCAGGATTCCCTCGCAGCTGCCGGTGGCGACGAGTTCGCGGAAAGCCCCATAGAGACGAAGGTGTTCTGCACGAGCGCCGTTACCGGACAGGGCATAGAAGCGCTGAAAGCCGCGGTGGGGCAGAAGGTTCACGAACTGCGCGAAGCGGCGCGTGAAGAGCAGGCCAGCGTCCCGCATTACGATCATGTGTGGGAGCGCAGGCGCCAGGACCGCGACCGCCGGTTCACCGTGACGCAGCTTTCCCCAGGCATCTTCCGCGTCGAAGGCGTGCAGGTCGAGCGCATGGTTGTGCAGACCGACTGGGAAAACGAGGAAGCCATCGCGTTCCTTCAGCACCGTTTGAAACGTCTGGGCGTCGAACGCGAGCTGGAGGCGGCGGGCGCCTGCGACGGCGACGAGATTCGCATTGTCGGGCGTGCATTCGAGTTCGAATCGTCGCAGATGCACGAAGACGTTTTCGCTGGATTGGACATATAGATGGCCCAAGAGCGCAAGATACTTGTTGTGAAAATCGGCACGTCCACGCTCATCGGATCCGATGGTGCGCTGGACCGGTCCTATTTGGACGCTCTTGCTTTGCAGGTGGCGGCCGTTCGCGATGCGGGCTGGTCGCCCATCGTGGTTACGTCGGGGGCCATCGGCTGCGGTTTGGAAGTGCTCGGTCAACGGGAGCGTCCCAGTGACATGCCCAGCCTGCAGGCGGCAGCCAGCGTTGGCCAAGTCGAGTTGTCCAGCGCGTATGCCACGGCGTTCGGCAAGGTAGGAGCCACGACGTCGCTTATCCTGCTCACGCGGCACGACACTGCTTCCAGAAGCGCATATCTGCATGCGCGCGATGCTTTATTGCGTTTAGTGGACATGGGGATCGTGCCCATCGTCAACGAAAACGATGCGACCAGCGTCGAACAGATACGCTTCGGTGACAACGATACGCTCGCAGCGCTCGTGGCCTGTTTGGTGCGCGCTTCGTTGTGCGTGATTTTTTCGGATATAGACGGACTCTACGACGGCAGCCCAACCGATGCCGCCTCCAAGCTTATCCCGTTCGTCGAACGCATCACCCCCGACATCTTGGCTGTGGCAGGAGGAACTGGGTCGTCGCTAGGTTCGGGCGGCATGCTTACGAAAGTGCGTGCGGCACGCGTGCTCATGGTCGCCGGCATTCCCATGGTGGTCTGCCATGGGCGTGCGCAGGGGGCTCTGAAGCGCTTGATCGACGGCGAGGCTGTGGGTACGCGCTTCGAGGCTTCGACCGTGCCACACGAGATAACCAACTACAAGCTGTGGATTGCGCTCGGCGATACGGCCAAGGGGTCGCTTGTCGTCGACAACGGAGCGCGCGGCGCCCTGGTCAACCGCGGGTCGTCTTTGCTCGCCGTGGGCGTAAAATCCGTGTCGGGCGGTTTCCATGCAGGAGATATCGTCGACATCATCGACGGAGAGGGGCATCTGTTCGCGCGGGGCAAGGTGCGGGCGTCATCCGATGAAGTTTCCCTTGCGGCCGGACATTCCCAATCTCAGCTGCAGGCAAATAGCGTCTTGTCCCATCTAGGGAAGCACGAACTTATTCATAGAGACGAATTGGTGGTGTTCGAATGAGCGTAAATGAAATTCTGCAACGGGCAAAAAAGGCGAGTGTAGGGTGCGCGGTGGCAAGCGAGCGCGTGCGCGACCATGCTCTCACGGAAATGGCGTACGCTCTGCGTGAGCAGGCCGACCTTGTCCTGCAGGCCAACGAGCAGGACATGGATGCGGCCCGCGAGGCCGGCACGCCCGATCCGCTGCTCGACCGCCTTCTCCTCGACGAAGAGCGCATCGAAGGCATCGCGAGCGCACTCGAAGATCTGCGCGATTTGCCCGACCCTCTCGGTGTGGTGCAGATGGCCGAAACGCTTGACAGCGGCGTCGCCATGCAGCGCATAAGCGTGCCCATGGGTGTGGTTGCCATGGTCTACGAAGCCCGGCCCAACGTCACGGCGGATGCGGCCGGCATCTGCGTGAAGACGGGCAACGCCTGCGTTCTGCGCGGTGGGTCCCTGGCGCATCGCTCGAACCTCGCCATCGCGCAGGTTCTCCATGATGCCGCTTGCGCTGCGGGAATGCCCAAAGATTGCATCTTGGCGGTCGATACCACCGACCGCGCCGCGACCGACGAGATACTCAAGGCGCGCGGGTTGGTAGACCTGCTTATCCCACGCGGTGGTGCAGGGCTTATCCAGCATTGCGTCGAACATGCCACGGTGCCGGTCATCGAAACCGGCGTGGGCAATTGCCACGAGTACGTTCACGCCCCGGCGGATATCGCCATGGCCACCGAAATCGCGGTGAACGCCAAATGCCAGCGTCCGGGCGTGTGCAATGCCATCGAGACATTGCTCGTGGACGAGTCGCTGGCCGAAGAAGCCCTCGCATCGATTTTGCCTGCGCTTCATGAAAACGGCGTAGTTTACTTCCACACCGATCCGATGGCCAGCAAGATTGCCTCCGACTTGGGCATACCTGCCGTTGTATCCACCGAGGAAGACTGGGCGCGCGAATACCTCGATCTCGAAATAGCAGTTCGGTGCGTGAAGGGCATCGACGAAGCCATAGCCCACGTAAACAAGTACGGCACGATGCATTCGGAGTGCATCGTCACTGAAAACGAGGCCGACGCTGAACGGTTCCTTTCCGAAGTCGATGCGGCGGCGGTGTATTGGAACGCCTCCACGCGTTTCACCGACGGTGGGCAGTTCGGTCTGGGTGCAGAAATCGGCATATCCACGCAAAAGTTGCATGCACGCGGTCCGTTTGCTCTTGAAGCTTTGTGCTCGTACAAGTACGTCTTGCGTGGGACCGGGCAGGTGCGCGGATAGATGGCGATCGTCTGCGAGCGTTTCGACGATCTGGGCCGCGACTCGGGTGCGGAGGTGCGCCTGGGCATCATGGGTGGCACGTTCGACCCCGTTCATATCGGGCATTTGGCTTGCGCCGAGCAGGCGCGAGTCGCCTACGGACTTGATGCAGTCGTGTTCATCCCTGCGGGCACGCCCGTGTTCAAACGCGGCAAGAAGGTCAGCGCCGCTTCCGTGCGCTTGGAAATGTGCCGGTTGGCTACGGCTTCGAACCCTTATTTCGACGTAAGCTCCATCGAAATAGACCGGGGAGGCGATACGTACACGGTCGACACGCTTCGGCAGCTGCGCGAGCATTACCCCGACAACGTTCAGTTCTACTTTATCACCGGGGCCGACGCCATGCTTTCCATTGTGAAATGGCGCGAGTCTGCCGCCATTGCCGATTTGGCGCATTTGATAGCGGTCACGCGTCCCGGTTACGTCATGACCGACGAGGCGAAGTCGGAGCTTGCCGACCATGCCAACTTCGATGTGTCGTATTTGGAAACTACGGCCCTTTCCGTTTCTTCGAGCATGTTGCGCGAATGGGTGGCTGCGGGCAAATCCATCCGTTATCTTACGTCGCTTGCCGTCCACGACTACATCGCCGCCCAGGGCCTTTACGCCTCAGCATGAAGCGTGCGTGCAACAGGTCTTGCAATTGCTACAATAAAGACATGGCAGAGAACAGCAGCATATCCCCGGTTATATCCGATCCCTTTTCCAAGGACTCCTACCAGGTCTTTAAGGAATTGCTCTCTCAGCGCGTCGGAGCCAAGCGTCTTGCGCACAGCATCAATGTGGCTAAGGTGGCGCGCCGCCTTGCGAAAGCCTACGGCGCCGACCCCGACAAAGCGCGCATCGCCGGCATACTCCACGATTGGGACAAAGGTCTTTCCAACGAAGAGGTGCGCGACCGTGCGCTTGAACTTGGCGTACAGGTCGATCCGATGGTGATCACGGACATGCCTTGGCTGCTTCATGGGCCAACGGCCGCCGCGGCGCTTGCTCGCGAGTACCCCCATCTCGGTGCCGACGTTTTCCAGGCTATTTCACGGCATACGTCGGGTGCGGCCGACATGTCGCCGCTCGACTGCATCATTTACATCGCCGACATCATAGAGCCCAACCGCACGTTTGGCGACATGGAGGGCATCGAACGCCTTCGGTCTTTGGTGGGAGAAGTGCCGCTCGAGGAACTGTATTTCCACGCTTTCAAATACACGCTCGAGTTCCTCATTTCAACCGACAGGGTGCTGTATCCGGCAACCATCGAAACATGGAACATCCTCATGCGCACGTATGGGCACATCGCTAAGCTCAACATCGACATCTGGGATGTCCCGGCACTCGATTAGGAGCCGATTAAAGCATCCAGGACCGGTTTGATTCTGGAGCTAGGTGTCGTCGTTGCGGGAGTTTGCCGCCTGCGGGCATGCGGTTGCCTTTAGCGGTTTCCGTCTTCCTGCATGCCGAGGAATCTGGCGATGCGCTCGGAGTAGACCGCATCGGTAACGCCTGCCTCTGCGATGTCGATGGTCGGGCAGTCGTTCCAGAGGTCCTCGAGGCGGTAGTAATCGCGCGCTTCGGGCTGGAACACGTGAACCACGACGGTTCCGTAATCGAGCAGCGCCCAGACCCCTTCATCGAGGCCTTCCCGTCCAATCGGCTTGATGTTGCCCTGTTCGCGCAGCTGCTTTTCCACCTCGTCGACCACGGCGTCCACCTGCCGGTTGTTGGCGGCGGTGGCGATGACGAAATAGTCCGCCATGGAAGTGATGGCGCCCACTTCCTGGATGACGATGTCACTTGCCTTCTTTGCGTCGGCTGCTTTGGCGGCGATGAGCGCGCAATCGCGCGCAGATGCTTCTTCGGTCATGTTTCCCTTTCGTTGTTCGTATAGTTTTATAATACGCCATCGTGGAAATACTGTTTGAAAGAACATCGGATTTGCTCGCCTTGCCTTGGGCCGCCATCGCACTATGCTCTTTGGCGCTCGTGGCAGGGTGCGCCATCGTCGTCGGACGGTCGACGAAGCTTCATGGGGGCACATTCGTCTGGATGACTCTGTTCGCCGACGGCTCCCTTGCGCTTGGGCTGGCTTGTCTGTTCGGTGCAGTGGAGGCGCATCCCCAGACTTGGTTGCTTTGCCTGGCTGTCATCGGATGTGCCGGCATGGCAGTGCCCATTCGCGAATGGTCTCCTAAGCGGCCCTGGCTTCGCGACGTGGTGGCGCTCTGTGCTGCCGCTCCCTTGACTTTCGTTGCCATGGAGCTCATGTGCAACGACAAGATCGCTTTCATGTGGAACACGTGCGCATTCGGCGAAGTGTCGCTTATCCTGCTTGCTTTCGCGGCGCTGTACTTTCTTGCCCAGCGGCGTGGATTTCTCGCTGCAGCCCTTGCTATAGCGCTTGTGGTGTTCGGCGTCGCGGAGTACTACGTCGAACAATTCAAGGCGGCTGCCATCATGCCCAGCGATATATTGGCGGCGCGGACCGCGATGGCGGTTGCGGGCGGATACACCTACAAAATCAACGACGCCATGCTCACGGGCTTCGGCGTTCTGGCGCTTGCCCTGCTCGCTCTTTCGCTCCCTTTCCCCAGGCAGGCGGCAAAGGTGGGCAAGCACGGTGCGGCGAAGCCCAACTCCGCAGGGCGCACCGCGTCGTCCAAACGTCGCGTGGCGGTCAACCTTGTCTGCGGAGTCGCTCTGTGCGCCGGACTGGTGCTGGCAACGGTTCCGCAGAATTACCAGAGCCTGTTCGGCTTCAAGCTGTACTATTGGGACCTCAAGACGAGCTACCATAAATACGGATTGCTCCCGGGCTTCATCGCTGCTGCGCAGGACATGCCCGTTGTGCGTCCAGCGGGTTATTCGGACGAAGCTGCGCAAGCCTTGATTGCCGACTACGCCGCTCGCTACGACAGCACGAAAGGCGCGAATGCCGACACCGTCAAGGCACGCGCCCAGTTCGAGACTCTGCACCCGAATGTCGTCGCCGTCATGTGCGAATCCTACAGCGACCTTTCCATCTTGGATAATCTGCATGCCGGCTATATGGGCACCTGGCTTGCGGATAATCCCGACGACACCGTTTTGCGCGGCACCGTGAGCGCTTCGGTGCATGGAGGCGGAACATGCAATTCCGAATTCGAGCTCATGAGCGGTTTTTCCATGGGGTACCTAGGTCAGGGCAAATATCCCTACCTGCAGTATTCCTTCGACCGGCTCGAGACGCTCGCGGCCACCTTCGGCGAGGCCGGCTATCATTCGAGCGCCATCCATCCTGCGTACGGTGGCAATTGGGATCGCGATGTGGTGTACCCGGCCATGGGGTTCGACGACGCCCTGTTCTACAAGGAGTTCTCGAGCGCCGAGCGGTTTCACCACTACGTTTCCGACGGTGCGACCTACGACAAGATCGTCGAGCTGATAGAAGAATCCGACGAGCCCCAGTTCGTGCTTGACGTGACGTTGCAAAACCACAGCGGCTACGGCCTCGAAAGCATTCCGGTCTCCAGCCGAACCGACTACCGGCCCATCGACTACGGAACTGCCAAAGACCGGGAAAAGCTCAATGAGTTCCTCTCGTGCATCGTCAAATCCGACACTGACCTGGAAGCGTTCGTGGAAGAGTTGCGCAACCTCGACGAACCAGTGGTGCTGCTGTTCTTCGGTGACCATCAGCCCGCTCTTTCCCGTGGATACAACGACGCGTTCTTCGAAGGGGAGGACGAGCTGATTCATGCGGCGCGTATCATGGAGACGCCGTACATGGTGTGGGCGAACTACGAGATTGCGGGTCGCACCCAAGACGGAAGCGCCAAGCTTGACACGAGCATCAATTATTTAGGTGCGACGATGCTCGAGCAGATCGGTGCCCCGCTCACGGATTTCCAGAAGGCGCAGCTGGCCATCGCCGTAGAGATGCCGGTCGTTTCCACGAACGGGTACATGGATGCATCGGGACGCTGGCACGAGCTTGGTTGGGGGGCTTCCTCAGACGGCGTCGACAGCGACCTGGCCATCATGCAGTACTACCGTTTCAAAAACGAACTGTAAGGTATATGCGAAACGCCCGCGTATCTGCGCGTGGGCTCGCAGTGCTTCCATGCCGCGAGAAGGATGCTGCTTCGACGCTAGCTCCGTTCGAATACGCTGGCCACTTCGACATGGTAGGTTTGAGGGAACAAATCGACCGGCGTAGCGCGCTTTAGGACGTAGCCGCAATCCTTCAGCCGTGCAACGTCACGTGCCCAGGTGGCGGGATCGCATGATACGTAGGCTAGGCGTGCGGGTCCTGCATGGGCTATCGATTGCGCTACACCATCGGCAAGTCCGGCGCGTGGTGGGTCGACGACGAGGGCGTCTAGGCGTCCAAGTCCTTCCAGCTCGCGCGCTGAATCGCCTCCTACGACGTCCACGAACACTCCGGCGTTTTCGGCATTGCGCCTTAGGTCACGTACGGCCGGACCGCTGCTTTCCACCGCCGTGCACATCCCGCACGCTTCTGCTATGGGCAGCGTGAACGTGCCCACGCCTGCGTACAGGTCGGCGACGACGTCGCCGTCGCGGATTTCGATGCCGTCGAGCACGATGTTTTGCAGTGTTTCCGCCTGAGCGGTGTTCACTTGGAAGAAGCTCGGGGCGCTCACGCGGTACGGGTATCCTCCAAGCGTTTCCTCCCAGTAGCCCGCACCGGATAGAACCTCCACGTTTTTTACTTTTCGCGATGACCCGGTATCGGCTATGACGCGCACGATGCTGCTTGTGCGCAGCGCGCTGCCGATGGTCTTCGCCGCTGCGGCGCGGGGAAAGGGCCCCGGAGCGGTCCATAAGGCGACTTCGCAGGATTTTGTGCGCGGGCTGTGACGAACGCCTACACGGAAGATTCCCAAATCCGCGTCTCCTTCGAGGTAGCGCAGGGCGCCTTGAAGCGCCTTGGGCGCACCTTGTATGGCGCGCACGCCAAGCGGGCATAACCCTACAGCGACGACGTCGCGGGAGGCGGGGGAGTGAAAGCCCAAAACCAGCCGGCCACGCGCATCGCGCGAGCAGGCCAGCTCAATTTTGTTTCGGTAGCCGAACGTGTGCTTGCTGGGCGCGCAGGACGCAACCAGCTCTTCCGCTTGGTGGGGATCCGTTTTACCTATGCGCGTCAGCGAGGAGACGACCGCGTCGCGTTTGGCGGCCAGCTGCGCACCGTAGGAAACGTGCTGCCAGTGGCATCCACCACACGCTTGCGCGAAGGGGCAGGTCGGGTGCTCGCGTTCGCTGCCCTGCTCTTCCACCGCAATCAGGTCGGCAATCAAGTACGATCCTTTGTCGGCCTTCACTTGTGCACGCACGGTATCGCCCGGCGCCGTCGCGTCGATGAAGACTGCTTTTCCTTCGTTTGTGCGCCCGATTCCCGCTCCTCCGTGGGTAAGCGCGTCTATGGTGACCAGGATTTCTTCCACAATGTGTCTTTCTGTCTGCAAAATAAGAAGTCGTGGGGTATGTTTGCGTATTATGAGGGTCTGATTCGACCTGGTCAATTTGGCGTATAATTTCAAAGGTTAATGCCCTCGTAGCTCAGGGGATAGAGCACTTGCCTCCGGAGCAAGGTGTCGTACGTTCGAATCGTATCGAGGGCGCCATTGACGTTCCATCGCAGCGCGAAAGCGCTGCGGTTGAAAAGGCGGCTTTGTCCGGCGGTGCGTTTCGCTTTCCGGTCGCGTGCGTATGCGCGCATGGTCCCGGTGG
>CAMORQ010000011.1 GCA_946623915.1 uncultured Coriobacteriaceae bacterium
GTCGTCGACGTAGGAGAACACGGGGCGGAAATCAGTTCCTCCGCCACCGTGCACTCGTATCGACTGTTCCCACTTCTCTAGATCGGCGCCGGTTGCGATAAGCGTGTCCGACCGGACGCCGTTGTCGCATTGGAGCACGTGGACCCGCACGCGGTCGAAGAAGCCTTCGGTCTGTTTGAGCAGGGCGAAGGTCGTGCGCACGAACGCGCGGATGGCGTCGCCCTGCACGCTTTCGGACGTGTCTATGGCCACCACGAATTCGCGAATGCGCTTGTCTTCCCGGTGCTCCAAGGGCTCCACCAGGGGCATGTCGCCGAACAGCTGCAGTCCGTACGTGTAGAAGCAGTAGTCGAAATCCGCATCGCTTATGCGCATGGTTTCGCCTGTTGTGGCGAAGCGCCGCAAAAACGCCCGGTAATCGACCGGTTTGCGGCTGGCCGTTTCCAGGTCTTGCACGAGGTTTGCCAGGTTCGTTCCCATGCCACCTGAAGCCCGGAGGCCGGCAGCCAAGTCGCAGGCTGCATCGCGCCATGACGTTTGTTCTGCTGCCGTGTCGCGCATGCCGCTTTTTGCTGGTGATGCCTGCAGCCCTCCCTTGCCGTTCGCCTGCGTGTCGTTGGGTCCTGGCGTTTGGCCGGGTTGTCCTCCGTTGCCGCGCCTGTCGGATGCGTTGCCGTCGGATGCGTTGTTGCCGCTTTGCTGTGGGTCCAGATCGCCTAGGTCTTTGGCGCAAGATTGCCTGTCGATGCTGTCCGATTCTCCATGGATTTTGCCGATGCCGCCGCTTCCCTGCGTCCCGTCGGCGGCTCCCTGCCCACCCGATTCTCCCTGTGAATCGGCGGGGGTGTACCATGAATCGTGCGCGTCCGATTTCACGATATCGTGCCACGTGGACACGTGTTCGGCCCAGCGGCCCTGTTTCAGTGCGCGGTAGATGGCTTCGGCGTTGGCGCGCGATCCCAGGTCGCGCTCTATACGTGCGATCGCGCTCATCGACGCCGCTCCCGCTTCGTCGTTTCGGGGGCCGAGTAGGTCGGACACGGTGCGCTCGGCGACGATGTCACATGCAAGGTCCCATAGGCGGTGCTCGATTGAACTGCCGACGTAGGGGTGCAAGAACAGGCAGTGTGCGATGGAATGCAGAAACGCGCGTGTCGGGACGTCGTGCGTTAGCTTGAATTGGCCGAGAATTCGGTTCGGATCGAAGAACAATGCGGATCCGTTAGTGGAAAACGCCCTGGTAAGCCGCCGTGGAACCAGTTGCAGCCTGCCAATTGCCGTGCCAAGGTAGTGGTTGCTCGCAAGAAGGTCTGTCTTGGCCAGACTGACCACTTGCTCGGCAAGCTGTTGTTTTCGATCGTCCACGCTGCAGCCTTTACATGAGAGTGCGTACAATTCTGACTTTCTAAGGTATGCTTTGCAACACATTGCTTTGACAATTATTTGCAGCGTGTTTTCGTCTCGTTCCAAATTGCATGCTGCGGACAACCATTGCTTTCGCGATTAGGAAGGATGTTCATGGACACTGCGGAATACCGGGCGTACCCTTTCACGGCCATCGTCGGGCAGGAGCAGATGAAGCTGGCGCTCACCCTGGTGGCGGTGCAGCCGCTTATCGGGGGCGTGCTCATCCAGGGAGAGCGCGGCACGGCCAAGACCACGGCGGTCCGCTCTCTGCCCGGCGTGCTGGCCCATAGCGCATCCACCTGCGGACGGGCAGACCGTGCTGCGCGGGTGATAGAGCTTCCCCTGAACGCCACCGAAGACCGTCTGGTGGGCACGATCAACGTGGGTGCGCTCATGAAAAGCGGCGAGCGCGAATTCGTGCCCGGGGTGCTGGCGGAAGCGGACGGTAACATTCTCTACGTGGACGAGATCAACTTGCTCGAAGACCACCTGGTCGACTTGCTGTTAGACGCGGCGGCAACCGGTGTGTGCCATATAGAGCGCGAGGGAGTGTCGAAGTCCTATTCGGCGCGTTTTGTTCTGGTGGGCACCATGAACCCCGAAGAGGGCACGCTTCGCCCGCAGTTGCTCGACCGGTTCGGCCTGTCGGTGAAGGTGGGCGGGTCCCTGCGTGCCGAAGAGCGTCTGGAGTTGGTGCGCCGGCATATGGCGTTCGAAGAAGACCCCGCATCTTTCTGCGACAGGTTCGCAGCAGATGAAGAGGCCTACGCGAAGCGCGTTGCGCGTGCGATCGAACTTTACCCGCAGGTTGAATTCCCTGACGGTATCGCTATGTTTTCAGCTGGGCTGTGCAGTGAGATTTCCGTTGACGGCTACCGTGCGGACCTCGTGATGATGCGAACGGCCCGGGCGGTGGCGGCATGGGAAGGCAGGACCGTCGTTTCCGAAGACGACGTGCTGCAAGCTGCCCGCCTGGTGCTGCCGCACCGCATGAAGCGCCTTCCGTTCGAAGACACCGGTCTCGACGATAAGACGCTTCAAAAGGCCATGGATGCGCTTCAGGAACGCGGTGTGGAGCCCCCAGCGGACGAGTCCGAACCTGCAGGAGAGGCGGCTCCGCAAACCGCATCGTCTGCGCCCGCGCCCGATCCGGAAGAGCCGAAAAAACAATCTTAGGGGCAGCGTACGGGCGGACGTTGCCCCTGACCGACGTGGAGACTGCGAGCTTCACGGCCAAGCCCATCGAATCGGCCCATAGCCGTGTGGAGCGGGCCATTCGCGCCCGCCACGGCATGAAAAGCAAGAAAGCCGAGGCAGGGCACGCGATTGGTTACACCGAAAACCCCGCGTCGGGCGAAGTGCACGTGGTCGGCAGTGTGGTCAGCCAGCTGTCGGCTGGACTGGGGCTCGAAGGCGGTGTGCGGGACGAGTTCGTGCGTTATCGGAAAATAGCGGGGCGGGGCAGGCGCAACATCCTGTTTTTGGTGGACACGAGCGGGTCCATGGTTTCTGCCGGCCGCCTTTCGCTGGTGAAGGGCTGCGTAGTCTCACTATTGGAAGATGCCTACGTCAACCGCACCCGGGTGGCCATAATCGGGTTCGGAGGGGTGAAGGCGCGCATGATTCTGCCGTTCACCACATCGGCGGAGATGGCGGCAGCGCGCATCGACGCCGCCAAGGGGGGCGGGGCAACTCCGCTTCTCGATGCGCTCGCGCTCGCGATGCCCCTTCTTGAAGGGGTTTCCGACGAACCGGCGGAAGTCGTGCTTATGTCCGACGGCGGGTTCAACCGTCCGCGCGGCGTGTCGGCGGAAAAGATCCTGAAAGGGTTCGCGGAGTTCTGCAAGAAGCGCTCCATCCCCATCTACTTCATCGACTCGGGGGCGGGCAGGCGCACGGCCCAGCGGCGCGCCCAGCACCTTGCGGCCATGCTGCACGCCGACTATCGCCCGTTGTCGGACCTGCGCGCCGACACGTTCGCGTGAGCGTCCCCTGCTGCCGACGTGCCGCCTCCGAGTTGCTAATGTGCCACATAGAAATTGGCGCGAATGAATTCAATAGATATCGATGACAAAGGGTTTACTTTTATAATTATCATGATTAGTATATCGGCTCGGAGTGCTTGTCGGAAGAAGTGAAAGAGAAAGGAATCGCTATGCCAGAAGAGCAAACCACAGCGGTGAAGAGTAACGGGTTGGCACTTATCCCGTTCCTTGTGTTCATCGTAATCTACTTGGGAGCAGGCATTATCCTGCAGGCCCAAGGGGTCGAAATGGCGTTCTACCAATTCCCGTCGGTAGTAGCCATCTTGATCGCGGCGATCATTGCGTTCGCCGAATTCCATAAGTCGGGAATCATGGACAACTTCTCGACGTTCGCAAAAGGTGCCGGCAACGAAGACGTTATGTGTATGCTCATGATTTTCCTCCTTGCCGGTGCGTTTTCCACGGTCGCAGGAGCAATGGGCGGCATTGAATCTACCGTGAACCTGGGCGTTACGTTCATACCGGCGCAGTTCATCACGGCGGGCGTGTTCGTGATCGCGGCTTTCCTCAGTTTGGCAACGGGTACGTCTATGGGTACGGTAGGCGCACTTGTCCCCATCGCGCTGGGCCTGGCCGATAAGGCCGGTCTCAATTTGCCGCTCGTTTTGGCAGCCTGCCTGACCGGCGCTATGTTTGGTGACAACCTGTCCATGATCTCCGACACGACGATCGCGTCCACCAGGACCCAGGCAGTCGAATTGAAAGACAAGTTCCGCACCAATTTCTGGATCGCGCTGCCGGCGGCTATTGTCACGATCATCTTGCTTATCATTTTCGGCGCGCCTACTTCAACTACCGTTGTCGAAGCGGGTGCGTTCAACATTGTGAAAGTGCTGCCCTACATCTTCGTGCTCGTGCTTGCTCTGGTGGGCCTGAACGTATTCCTCGTGCTCATAATCGGCATCGTGTCCGCAGGAATCATCGGCATGGCGTTCGGCGACTTGACGGCGCTCGATTTCGCCACCAACATCTGGACCGGGTTCCAGGGCATGATCGAGGTGTTCTTGCTATCGATGTTCTGTGGCGGCATTGCGGAGCTCACGAAGCGCTACGGCGGCATTCAGTGGCTGGTCGACCAGATCAACAAGATCTGCAAGGGCGAAAAGTCTGCGCAGGTGGGCATTGCCACGATGACCGGCCTGACCGATGCCGCCACCGCGAACAACACGGTTGCCATCATCGTGACCGGCTCCATTGCCCGCGATATCGGCAACCGGTACAAGATCGACCCGCGCCGTGTGGCGTCGCTTATGGACATCGCATCATGCGTTATGCAGGGCTTCATTCCCTACGGCGCGCAGATGCTGCTGCTTATGAGCTTAGCTGAAGGACGTGTAGACCCGCTGTCTATCATGGCGAACAACTGGTACCTTATTCTGCTCACCGTCGCCGCTATTCTCTCCATTATGGTTCCGGCGTATTCGAAGCTGGTGTGTAAAGGCGAATGGGACTGGGAAGCCCATAAGGTTGCCGCATAGCAACGCACGCTCATAAAGACTTGGGTTTGTACAAACTCGGAGCCGTTCGCGCAGGGCGATTGCTTTGCGCGAACGGTTTATGTTGGAGATGGAGACGATGAAAGACTTAGTGGATCAATATTTGAACGGCTTGGTGGTACCCGCAGACGAGCTGAGCGCGCTCGAACGCGACCAGCTCTACGGCAAAGGTGAACCGGTCGACCGCATTCCTTGCGTGCTCGACACGGGCGAGACCATGGCTCCTATGATCGGTCTGTCGATTGCGGAGTACTACCATTCTTCGGAAAAAATGCTCGAGTTGGAGCTTTATCTCCACGACAACTTTCATTCCGATGGAGCGGGTCTGTCCACTACGCTTCGCGGCATGGCGGAAGCCATGGGCACGGAAATCGCTTATTCGGATAGCAATATCGCCCAGGTAAAGCGCAACGCCATAGAATCCTTGAACGACGTGGATAAGCTCCGATTGGTCGACGTGGATAAAGATGGAAGGCTCCCCATTATCCTCAAGGGGCTTGAAATGGTGAAAGCGGCCCTGGGCGAGACGGTTCCCATCGGCGGCACTGTTACAGGGCCATTCACCATCGCGGCGATGCTCGTGGGCACGTCCAAACTGCTCAAGGGCACGGTTAAGCAGCCTGAAAAAGTCCATCAGCTCATGGACTTGGTGACAGAGAATAACAATCGCTACATTGCTCGCCTGATCGACATGGGCGTAGGCATAGGATTTGCGGATCCAGTCAGCTCTTCGTCTATTTTGCACGAAGAGCAGTATCGGGAATTTTCGTTGCCATACTTCAAGCGCAACGTCGATTTCATCAAGAGCAAAGGTGCAGGTTGCGGGCTGCACATCTGCGGGAAAAGCCGCATTCTCTGGGAAGACCTGAACACCACCGGCATAGGAACGTTCGGTCTAGACAACGTCGAAGATCTGGAAGAGGCCAAAGAGGTGCTCGGGCCGCACATGTGCATCCAGGGCAATGTGCCGCCAGTTGACGTAATGCGTCTGGGCACGCCGCAGGACGTGTTGCGTTCTGCCCGTGAATGCATCCGCAAAGCATACGATTCGCCGAATCGCTTTGTGCTTACCTCGGGGTGCCAGATGCCTGTAGGCACGCCGCCGGAGAATATGACGGCCCTGATGGATGCAGCTCGCATTTTCGGCCGCTGGCCGATCGACCCGGTGCTTTTAGAGGATTAGGGGGCGCTTCGGGTGGCAACTTGGCGACACTGTCTTCCATCTTGGGCCGAATTCAGTCCGTTGCCGTTCGTTTCGCTGTTGATGCACGCAGATTCGCTACAATAGCGCGCAGAGAAGCAGGAGAAGGAGGTTTGCAATGACTCACGTTATCGTTGAGCCTGGCGTATGTGGGTTGACCGCTGACATCAAGGTGGAGATGGTCGATTCTAAGAACGCGAAGATTGACATCCAGACCGACTGCAAGATGATCGCTGATTTGGTCGCAGGCCTAGGCGAAGAAGTGAACGCGTTCGACCTGCTGGGCATGTCGGGTGGCGCTCCGCTGATGGAATCGGGCCGTACCGGTACGCGCATCCACGCGGCCTGCCCAACCATTGCCGGCATCGCCAAGGCGGTTGAAGCCGCCTGCCAGATGGCTCTGCCGCGCGATGCTTCGATCAGGTTCGTCGAAGACTAAATCGCAACTGAAACAAATATGCGTCCCCGGCATTTTGGGGGGCGCTGCCGATGGTTCCGCATGAGACCCCGTCGGGGTTCCACTAAGGCTTTGCGTGGGATCCCGCACGAGTGCTCGCCGAGGCCCCACCGTGGTCCTGCGCGAGGCTCGCCTCTCGTACGCCACGATCCTCGACGCGTTTTTGCCGAGGTCCCACCGTGGTCACGCGCGAGGATTCGCTTCTCGTGCTCCACAGTTCTTGACGCGTCTCCGCCGAGGCCTCGCCCTGCTGTTTTGGCAATTCAAGCCGGTTGTGAGGGATTATTCGCCCTCACAACCCTCACAACCGGTTTGAATTGCCAGAATCGCCCCGAAACACCCTCACAACGGGCTTGAATTGCCAAAAGCCCCTTGATTTCGAAAAGTAGCCGAGCGCATGCGCGCGAGCTTGCAGCCGAGCGCGTGATCGGGGACGAAGGCATTTCGCGTCTGCGCCCGCGTATGGCCTGGACTTCGACTCACGAAGCACGAGTGCGTTCCACGGCGACCCCGCACCCACGCATGCCTGGAACCCGAGATCGCGCCTGCCTCCCGATGGGCATTTTCATACAAAAGTTGTTGAAAATGGCCTAAAAGTATCCTATACGTATCGGATTCCGCAACTTTTGTATGAAAACTGAATATTAAAAGTTACTAGTGAGTTGTGGCCTTTGGTGAAGTGCCGTTGTAGGCGGAGGTGCGGCCTGCCCGTGAGTGCAGCCCGGGTTGCAAGCAGTTGGCTTACCGTTGTAGCAGGCCCTGCAGGCGCAGCCGGCCCGCGGGTGCAGCCGGCGCGCCATCTCATCCGGCCCGCAGTCGCCGGCCAGCAAGTGTAGCCGGCCCGCAGGTACAGCCAGATCTCTGCTGCCACGGCGGGCAATCGTGGGTACCTTTGCAAAGTGGCCCAACGGTAACCGCAGACTTGCGAGCTCACCGCAACTGTTGCGGTGAGTTTGTAAGTCTGCGGTTACCGTTGGGCTGAGTATGGAAAGTTATGGCAGGCAAGCGTGTGGTCATCGGTGGTTCGTGATGGTTCGTGATTGCGAGCTCGAAGAGTCTCGGACCCATCCTCGGGTTCATCTGTGCTATAGTGCAGCATTGCGCACGCGGCCGTTCTGCTTGTAGGCCGTTGCGTGATACATCAATCTATTATTCTGCGTAATTGCATAGGAGTTAACTATGAGCAAGAAGATATTGCTTGCATTGTGTGCCGCGCTTGCGTGTGGCATGTTGTTTGGTTGTTCGTCTGCAGGCGGCTCTGTGGCCAGCCAGGCGAATGCGGTGGAGACCACGGATGCTGCGAGTTCTGCAGACACCTCTGCGGTTGATCCGAACAGCGAATCAGCGCATGCTGCCTCGCTCGGCATAACCGAGGTCGACATGGACTACGTGAAGGCAGGCAATGCCGCAGCGGTGATTGATATCCGCGACTTCGCCGATTTCGCAGGCGACCTGACAAACGACGAGGACCGTGGCGGTCATGTTCCGGGTGCTGTAAATGTTCCCTATGCGAACATGGTCGACAAGAACGGCGAGCCTATCGAACAAGTTCGCCTCGACCGCATCTTCAGCCATGCCAAGCTGGATCCTGAAGGCGAAACTGTCGTATATGGCTACGGCAGCGAAGACGCGTTTTCCGTAGCAAAGCTGCTGTCGGTTTCCGGGTACAACAACGTCTCGGTGTGGACCGATGGGTACGACGCATGGGCGGCAGACACTTCGAACGAAGTCGAGAAATCCAGCCTTTCGTGCTGTTGTGTCGAATAAGGCCAGTTCATGATAGCCAACGACAACCATGGTGAAAAGCGCCGCAACTTCAAGGATACAGGACGTGCTTGTCCGATTGACTATCATATAGATCAGGCGTTGTTCGCGGCCGAGCCAACCCTGCATTGCAACACGCTCTATGTGGTGGGTGGCCTCTATGGCAACCCGTTCGCTCTCGATGCCATCGAGGCGATGGCGGCTGCCGAAGAAGAGGCTCCCACGATAGTGTTCAACGGTGACATTCATTGGTTCGATAAGACGGCCGACAATTTCTGGGCAATAGAGCAGCGGGTGAAGCACTACATCCCGCTGGTGGGCAACGTGGAAGCGGAGCTTCGGCGCCAGGAAGATGTGGGTGTCGGCTGCGGATGCGCGTACCCGGATTGCAATTCCGACGCGGCGGTGTCGCGCTCGAACCGCATCCACAAGATGTTGTCCGCAGCTGTCGAGGAGCGGCCGGAATGCAAAGAAATCCTGCAGGGTCGCCCGTGCGCCATGGTGGCAAACGTTGCTGGCGTGAAGGTGGGCATCACCCATGGGGACGAAAAGCTCATCGGCGGCTGGGACTGCTCGCGTGATTCGCTGCAGGACCCCACCCGCACCGACGAGCTTTCCCGCTGGATGGCACGCAACGGCATCGAGGTGTTCACGTCCACGCACACCTGCGCGGCGGTGGCTATGGAGCTGCCCGATGGACTGTTCATCAACAACGGCGCGGCGGGTTTGCCCAATTTCGAAGGGGAGCATTTTGGCACGATGGTACGCATCGCCACTACGCCGGCGCTCGAAGCGCAGTTCAGCGCTCGTTGGGGCGATCTGTATGTCGAGGCGGTTCCCGTGCGCTATGACCACGACGCGTATCTAGCTTGGTTCGACGACCTGTGGCCGCATCGCAGCGCCGCCGAAGTAAGCTACCGGCCGCGCATTGTGAACGGCCCACCGGAGCGCATCAGCGAAGTGCTCTTCGGCGGCTTTTCGGTGGGGGAGGCCTTCAGAGGCGCACCCGAAGTGAGCGCCGTGCGCGTGAAAGACGCGGACGCCGACACGGTGGCCGATGTGCTTTCAAAGGTCATGTACTTCGAAGACATGCTTGAGGCGCATCAGCTGGTCACCGATGGCGAGCCGAAGAGCATGCAGGTCAACGTGGGCAAGCTGTGCAACTTGGCGTGCGCGCACTGCCACGTGGGGGCGGGGCCGAGCCGCACCGAGCTCATGGACCGTGCGTGCATGGAAGCAGTGCTGGCGGTCATGCGCGACCACGGCATGACCACGCTTGACATTACCGGTGGCGCGCCCGAAATGAATCCGCATTTCGAATGGCTTATCGAGCAGGGGGCAGCAGCGGGCTATCGCGTGATGGTGCGCTCCAACCTGGTCATCCTGCGCGAAGCGGGCTACGAGCACCTGCCCAAAAAGTTCGCTGAACTCGGTGTGGAAGTGGTTGCGTCGCTTCCCAGCCTGACGGCCAGCCAGATGGAAGGCCAGCGCGGTGGCGACACGTTCGACCCGTGCATCGACGTGCTGCGCGAACTGAACGACCTAGGTTACGGGCGCGACGGCAGTCATGTGCTCGACTTGGTCTACAACCCCCAGACGCCGTATCTGTGTCCCGAGCAGGACAAGCTGGAAGCCGTGTACAAGCAACGGCTGCTGGAAACGTACGGCATCCAGTTCGACAACCTCTTTGCCATTGCGAACTGCCCCATTGGGCGCTATGGCGTACATTTAGCGCGCACGGGCGATCTGGAAGCGTACATGGAGCTGCTCATGGATTCGTTCAATCCGCTAGCAGCTGAGCGCATGATGTGTCGCAATCAAATCTCTGTGGGCTGGGACGGGCGCGTCTACGACTGCGACTTCAACCAAGCGGACGCGGTCGATCTGCCGCAGATGGAGGGTGATCGCGCACTGACCATTTTCGACTACGCGAATGACCCGCAGCGCACCACGGCACGCCCCATCGTGTTCGGCAACCATTGCTACGCCTGCACCGCTGGGCAAGGCTCGTCCTGCGAAGGGACCCTGGTGCAAGGCGCATAGACGCAGGGCTCGTCAAGCAGGTACAGAAGGGAAACGCAGGGGCGGAATCCGTGCCCTGCGTGCGAGGTTGTTCGCGGGCGCAGACGTTTGGCCCCTCTGCTTCAACTCGTCTTGTTGGTGCGCACGGAATGTGTTTTTTAGCCACGTCCCAAAAAAACACGCACGGATGCTGTTGCCTACTGTCCAGCCAATGAGTATTCTAGCCACCGTGCATGCGGTTGATTTTGCAAACCGAATGCACGCATCTGTCAAGCGATTCATAGTTCAACCGAATATAACGAATCGAACACCTGGGCATAGGTCAGGTTCGTCGTTGCGTGTTGTTCGCCGCCTACCGGCGCCGGTTGCTTGCTCGCTGACCACCGCTTGACCTCTGCCCCAAATCAAGAAAGGTAGAAATGGACTCTACAACAGGTATTTTCTTCTGGGGCTTCATGATCGTCTACGGCATCGTGATGTTCATCCTTTCGCCGAAAACGGTCTCGGCGGGCGGTTTCTTCAATGGCGAAGACAAGCAGGGCCGAGATGCCAATCCCTGGATGATCACTGCCTCGATTTTCATCGCATGGATCTTCGCGAAGTCGGTCACCAACGCGGCGAACATGGGGCAGAGCTTCGGGATCGTCGGTGGCATTGGCTACGCGGTGTACTGGCTATGCATTCCGCTCACGGGCTATGCACTCTATCGTTTGCGCAAGCGCTTCCTGGCCAAAAGCATCGTCAGCTTCCTGACCGAGCATTACGGCATCGCGGCTGCGTTCTGCTTTTCCGCCGCCATCCTGGTGCGCCTGTTCAACGAGGTGTGGTCGAACACGTCTGTCATTGGTGCGTACTATGGACAGTCGGGCACGGCGCCCTTCATTATCGCGGCACTGCTGTTCACGGCTATCACCGTGGGGTATTGCTGCTGGGGCGGCATGCGCGGTTCGCTGATCACCGACATCGCGCAGGCGGCGCTGTTCGTGGTGCTGCTGTTCGTCGTGCTCATCTTTATCGTCCCGCAAGACGGCCTGGGCGCCATCATGGGGTCGGGCACTTGGACGCTCGAAGGGGGCGTGGACTTCATCATCGGCGCGGGCCTGCAGTGCCTTTCCTATGGTTTCCACGATGCGGTGCTTACTGACCGCGGCTTCCTCTGTGAAGAGAAGAAGATGCTCAAGGCCTTCACCATTGCCGGCTTGCTGGGCTTCGTGGCTATCGTGCTGTTCTCGTTCATCGGCGTGCATTCCATGCTCAACGGCCTGGTCACCGAAGGGGTGGATGCGCCGGTTGTCGTGGCGCAAAGTCTGGGCGTGCTTGCGTTCTTCTTCATGGCCGTCATCATGATCTCCACAGCGGGCTCCACCCTCGACTCCACGTTCAGCTCGCTGGCGAAGCTGACCGCGCGCGACCTTCCCGGCATTCTGGGCAAGACCCCTACGGTTAGCCCGCGCATCATCGGCATCGTGTTCATGATCATCTTCGGCATCGTGGGTAACCTGCCCATGGTCATGGGTGCATCCATCATCACGGCCACCACCATCTCCGGCACGATGATCATGGGTCTGGGCCCCATCTTCTTGCTGCATGGACGTCGCGGCATCAAGCCCACGACGCTCGGGTTCATGCTCGCGTTCTGGATCGGCATGATTCTGGGTATCTGGGACGTGGTGAACGCCAGCTCGCTTTCGTTCATGAACATCGGCGGGGGCAAGTACGCCAATTTCCTCGGTGTGAACTTCTGGGGCGCCATCCTGTGCTGGATCGGTTACATCGTGCCCGGCGTGATCGCCGCGCGTCAGGAAAAGGCCGCCGGCATCGAGCCTACGTGGATGGGCCTGACCGACGAACAGATCGCCGAACGCGAGCGCATGCTGCGCGAATCCGACCCCGAACTGGTCAGCGTGGTCGCTCGCATCGAAGCGGAGCGCGACGAAAAGATCGCTATCTAGCTTGGGATAGGGAAGGTTGTTGCAGACAGTAGTCTGGAAGCAAAGATGTTCTTCGAAAGAAAGGAAGCAACGATGGAGACGTATTACAGACCAGCGGACTTGGGCAATTTTTCTCCCGACGGCGTGGGAGCGCTTTCACCCGAGCTCTGGGACAAGTTCATGGCCTACTACGGTTCGGTGTTCGAAGACGGCGCCCTCACAGCACGCGAAAAGACGCTGGTCGCGTTGGGCGTTGCCGCTGCCGTGCAGTGCCCCTACTGCATCGATGCGTACACGAATTCGATGCTTAGCCAGGGTTGCAGCGAAGCGCAGGTCGCCGAAGTCTTCCATGTGACGAATGCGATTCGCGGAGGTGCGGCGCTTGCGCACGGTGTGCAGGCGCTCAACATCATAAAATCGCAGGAGTTCTAGGGTTTGCTACGTGCTGGCGGCGGGTGGGGCGAACCTGCTGCCAGCCACGTGCGTAGGGAAGGAGAAGCGCATGGGAGAAGCATCTTTGCAAGAGGCGATGGAGAGCGTTGCGCCCTTCGTGTCGTTGGTGCCCCAAGAGCATAGGGTGACGAACGACCCGCTTACCACCCTGCAGATCAACGTTGGCTACCGGTGCAATCTCGCATGCAGGCACTGCCATTTGCAATGCGGTCCCAATCGGGAAGAAGCCATGGGAAAAGACGTGATGCAGGCGTGCCTGGACGCCTACGATGTGGGAGGTTTTTCTGCGGTCGATATCACGGGCGGTGCGCCTGAAATGCACCCCGACATGGAATGGTTCCTCCGTCAGTGGAGCAGTCGCGGGGTTTCGCCCATCGTGCGGACCAACCTGTGCATCCTGACCGATGCCGCCTACGAGCACTTCGTTGCACTCTACGACGAGGTGAATGCCCAGCTGTTCGCGTCGCTTCCGTACTACGAGGCGGGAAACGTGGACAAGATTCGCGGCATGGGGACCTTCGATGCGTCGTTGGAAGGGCTGCGGGCATTAAACGCCGTTGGTTATGGCGACCACGACGGCGAGGGTGACACTCATCCGATAACGCTGGTGTTCAATCCGGCGACGGCAACGTTGCCACCTTCGCAGGTTGCCATCGAAGGCGAGTATCGCCGCAACCTCACCGAAAAACATGGGGTGCATTTCTCCAATCTGGTGGCGATTACCAATAACCCTGCTGGCCGCTTCGCCGAAGCCTTGCACCGCAAAGGAAACCTGGAAGGTTACATGAAGCGCCTTCACGACGCGTTCAACCCCGCAACCACCGAAGGCATGATGTGCCGGAACCAAATCAGCGTGGGCTGGGATGGCAAGGTCTACGATTGCGACTTCAACCAGGCTCTCGGGCTCGAGATCGTAGGCGGTGCGACCATTTTCGATTTCGCCAAGGAACGCCAACCTGTGCGTAACGTGGTGTTTGCCAATCATTGCTACGGCTGTACGGCGGGCGCCGGAAGCAGCTGCGGAGGAGAAACCGCGTAACATGGCGCGACCTGCTCGTTGCGCTAGAATACCTGGCTAGCGAAACGAGGAGGAGCCATGGCTGCGAACAAGCCGAACTGTTTGGTGTGCGGCGAACCGCTGGTGTACTGGGATCAGGCGCGGGAAGTCGAATGCCATTATTGCGGCAAGAAGGAATTCAGCAACGCCACCTGCAAGGACGGGCACTACATTTGCGATGCGTGCCATCGTGCGGAAGGCGTCGAATACATCATCGGGCTGTGCTCTTCAAGTGCTTCGGACAATCCCGTAGACATCATGAACGAAGCCATGGCCGACAAGTCCATCTATCCCAATGGTCCCGAGCACCACACGCTCATAGGGGCGTCGCTTATCACGGCATATGCCAACGCGGGCGGAACCGCGGTCGACGGAGGGCCGTTCGACAAGACCGCAGCGCTTGCCGAACTGAAGCGCCGCAGCCTGCAGGTCCCGGG
The DNA here is from genome assembly GCA_946623915.1 of uncultured Coriobacteriaceae bacterium. Lineage (GTDB taxonomy): Bacteria > Actinomycetota > Coriobacteriia > Coriobacteriales > Eggerthellaceae > CACXMZ01. The sequence continues at coordinate 14,271 of CAMORQ010000011.1, forward strand.
CGGTGCATGCGGATTCTGGGGCACCTGCGGCGCGTCGACGAGCGCTGGCCAGGCCATGAGCATTCTGAATGGTTCCACGCCGCTTGCGCGCGAACCGTGGGCGCAGTGCCAGCGTCTGACGTCGATGATCCTGGGACGCTTGGCGGACGTGGGCGGCCCGCGCTGCTGCAAGCGCACAGGCTACATAGCCGTGTTAACGGCCGTGCCCTACATAAATGAGCTCCTTGGATCGAGCATGAAGCTACCCGACAAGGTCGTCTGCACATTCTTCGCGCGCAACAACGAATGCCTGCGCTCTGATTGCCCCTTCTTCCCCAACGCCCGCGAAGAAGTTGCCCAAGCCTTTCAGCCGAGAGCTTGCGGCTAGCCGGCTTCGACCCGGCCCTCTAACTGCAGGTCCCGACACGCGCGAATCCTTTGGCGTTGAAGCAGGGTCTTTTGCCGGGTGCGTTCCTTTCGGGCTACTGTTCGCGTCCCGACCGCACCCTGGGCTTGGCAGCTCCCGACGGCTGGCGCGGGCGCCAGCAGGGCGGAGGGCAGCACTCGTTCCGACCGCATCCCCTGGGTTTGTCCGCGCTCGCCGGTTGACGCTGGCATCGATGCGGCCGGCGGGCGACCATCAATGGCTCAAGCCGGACCTGGCACGCGGGAACCGCCGAAGATTCAGAGAAGTCCAGAAAACGGTAGCCTACAAGACGCTTTCACCTATTTCAGGCCACTCTTGTACGACAACCGCCGATGACATCCCTGGGCGCGTTCCTCTTGGGCGAGGGCAGGCTGGGAGTGCCGTATGGATGCGTGCGTTGAAGAGTATAATGAGTACGGCTCAGACGATGCTGTCTGCTCGACGGCACGCTTTCACGAATCCCAAAGAAAGGTGTGGTCATGCTTTTTTCCCACATTGATATCCTCGACGAGAATTTGGATCACAAGAAAGACCAGTTCGTCGGGGTGGAAAGAGATGTTATCACCTATGTGGGTGCAGAGGAACCCGCCGACGCAGCGCGGTTTGGGCGGCGCTACGACGGGCGCGGCAAGCTGATAATGAGCGCGTTTTACAACACGCACGCCCACACGCCCATGACGCTTCTGCGCGGCTATGCGGAAAACCAGCCTCTGCAGCAGTGGCTCAACGAAACGGTGTGGCCGTTTGAGGGCAAGATGGACGAAGGGCGCGGGCACCACTACTGGGGCTGCATGCTCTCCCAGGCGGAAATGCTGCGCTACGGCGTGGTCGGCTATACCGATATGTATTTCGCGACCATCGACCGCTGTCGGGCAGCCATGGAGGCGGGTATGAAGGCCAACCACTGCGACAGCAACACCATGTGTTTTGTGGAAACCGACTACGACACGCTGCCGGTGGCGCAGATCAACAAGCAGTTGTTCGAGGAGTTCCACAACGCCGCGGACGGGCGCGTGAAGATAGACATGTGCGTCCACGGCGAGTACACCACGCCCCGCGGCATGATAGAGCGCTGCGTAGCCGAGGCGAAGGCGCACGGCACCAGCCTGCACATCCACATGTCCGAAACGCAGACCGAACACGAAGAGTGCAAGGGCCGCCACGACGGCATGACGCCGGCGCAGTGGTTCGACT
>CAMORQ010000012.1 GCA_946623915.1 uncultured Coriobacteriaceae bacterium
CGCCCCTTTAATTACTATGTTTACTTATAATCATCACTTTTCATACAAAAGTTGAGAAATCCGATACCTATAGGCATAAAATCAGACAAATTCACCAACTTTTGTATGAAAACGAGGCTCGACTAGATCTACGTACCCTGCTTACGCTCGCCCATTGTCCTTTCATCTTGTTCGCGTGTAGCCATGCAGAGGAAGGCGCGAGCTCGACCACTGAGGGGTGTGAACTCAGCGGAGGAGGGGTGCGAACTCAACAACGGAGTGAGTGCATTCCCAGCAGCAAAGTGGGTGCGACTTCGGCAGCAGCGGAGGGCGCAAGCCCAATCAAGGTGAATGCGGAATCGGCAACGGGGTGACGCGACCTCGACAATAGAGGAGGCGTGAGCTCGGCCACGCAGAGGTTGAGCTACCCCAACAGCAGAGGCGGGCGAGAGCCGAAGGTGCACATAAAAAGGAGGCACCGTCTCCAGATGCCTCCCTGCTTCTGCGAAGCCGACGTGTGAAACCGAACCTCGGCGCCGATGGAGCTTAACGCTCCAGGTTTTCGGTGGGGGCGCGAGGGAGCAGATTCGAACTGCAGCATCCAGTTAAACCCAACGCAAAACCGCACAGGACTTCAAACTACCGACAACGAAATAACTCCAACGCTTGAACAGCAACGTTTCTTTGAAGGAAACGTCGTTAAGACGGTGCGCTCCACCCGGAAAGTGCGCAGCACCCGGCACCTGTTTGGCTGCGTCGATGCAGGCGGACAGGCACGGGGCTGCACGAGCTAGGGCCTACACGTCAACCTCGAACTGGATAGTTTGGTTGGCGTAGTCAATTTCCATCTGAAGCTGCCGAATGCGCTCGGAAATATCCTGGAAATCGGCTTCAGCCTGCGCGACGTCGTAGTTTGCGTATTGGTATTCCGCGATTCTGTCGCCACGGTAGAACCCAGAGGAAACGCGCTGCTTGGGCAGGTTGGAGCGCAGCATGGAAAGGCGTGCGCGCTCGTTGTTCAGCTGCGCCATCAGCACAAGTGCCTCGTCGATTGAGATGCCGCTTTCGGGCAGAATCGTAGTGACGTTGAACGAATGCAGCGCGCAACGCAAGGCACGAACCTTGGCGTCCAGTTCGGCAACGGACGCCCGCGCTTCCGCGTAGTTGTACTCAGGTGCTTCGCCCTCTTCGTCAACCGAGAGCACGTAGGTGCACACCTCGTTCTCGTTGCGCAGGATATGAGCTTTCTCTTCCTCGAAAGCCCGGATCTGCTTGTTTGCGCTCGCTGATGTGAATACTTTCTTCATTTTTAATCCCTCTCTCTATCTGCGGTGCGGACCATGCTGTGGCAGGGTGCCTTCCGCGTTAATTGTTGTGAATCAACAGGTGAATTCGATGGCTTCATCCTACATTCTCTAGCGCCGTGCCACGAGGCATCGGGTGTTGAAATCACCTCAGAATATTGATGTGGGTTCCCTCAGCTTGTCTCTTCTGTATAAATTGCTGCGTTTACTTATAAGCGTTCGTTTTCATACAAAAGTTGGGAAAACCGATACTGATAGGCAAATAATGGAGTGGATTTATCAACTTTTGTATGAAAATGCGGAATGCGGTGTCGCTAGGAGTGGACCCCGGGTGAAGGCAGGCTCTAGGTGAAGGCGGGCTGCGCGAGGCAGCGGGCTGCAAGGAGACGGGCTGCGCGAGGCAGCGGGCTGCAAGAGAGGTGCCCTGGGAGGAAATGGGCAGCACGAGGAGGACGATGGACAGAGCCAGTCACAAAGTGAACTACGGAATCGTTCTCGCCGTATACTTGACGGGCCTTCTGATCGGCGGCCTGTACGTGGGTATGGTCTCGCCTGCGCGCACGGTTATCCAGGCAAGCTTCGGCATCGATGGCACGCTTGGCATCTGGATGATAAATATTTACACGCTGTTCTACGCCGCCCTCATTCCCGTGATTGGGAAGGTGGCCGACCGGCGTGGGCGCAAGCGCGTGTTCACTGCGTGCATAGGTGTGTTTTGCGCAGGTGCGGTGCTGTGCGGTTTGTCTCAGGCATGCGGTGGTTTCCCCTTGCTGCTGGCCGGGCGCATCGTGCAAGCGGCCGGTGCCGGTGGCATGATTCCGGTGGCAAATGCCGAAATCGGCACGACGTTTCCCGAAGACAAGCGCGGTACGGCACTGGGGATGGCCGCCTTGGTGATGGGCGTGTCGAACGTGTTCGGCGCAGTGGCGGGCAGTGCGGCGATCGATGCGTTTGGCGCACAGAACTGGTCGGCCATGTTCTTCCTCTGCGTGCCGTTTTGCGTTGCAGTGATGGGGGCGGCCGTCGTGTTTCTCCCAGACAGCGAATGCGAATCCGACTCACGTAAGATGGACGTGGCGGGATCGGTGTTGTTTGCGTCATCCGTGCTGATGCTATTACTCGGCGTGAAGAATGTTGACTTCACCGACGCATCGTCGCTGGCAGCGCCTGGCACTTGGGGTCCTTTGGCGGTTGCGGCTTTGTGCGCTGCGGCATTTCGCTTCGTGGAGAAGCGCGCCGACGACCCCGTGTTTCATCTCGAGTATTTCCGCAACCGCCAGATTGTGACCATCGTGATCGCATCGTTTTTCATCGGATGCTTCATTGTTTCGATGGTGCTCGTGCCCGAGATGGCCGAGCAAGTGCTTGGCGGCACATTGGGCTCTGGTGGCTACTACGTGATGGCCATCGGATTGGTTTCATTCGCGACCACGCCAATCGGCGGCAAGTTGATCGACCGTATGGGCCCGAAGCCGGTGCTTGTAGGCGGACTGGTTATTTCCATTGCCGGCTTGCTGTATCTAGCGTTTGTCGCTATGGCTGCACCGAGCTCCTTAACGCTTGTCGTCGGGTTGGCCATCGTGGGGGCGGGAATGGGCTTTTCCATGGGCGCCCCCACAAATTACATGATCTTGGAAAACGTGTCGCAGGATGAAAGCACGTCTGCCATTGCCACCATCACGCTGGTTCGCCAAATCGGCACGTCGTTAGCGCCGGCCATCTACGTGGGCATCACGGCCGCGACCCCGGGAGTGGCGGGATATGCAAACATGGTACTGTGCGTGGCGGTTTTCAGCGCTTGCGCCTTGGTGGCGGTGCTGCCCTATAGGTCGTCATCGTATTCGTGAAAGAGTGCGACTCACGACTGTCTTATAGGTCGGCCCAGCACTGCGCTTGGCATCGCTGCGCAGGTCGAGATCGTTCCCGGAGATTGCCACGCAGGCAGCGCGTCGCGACCGGTATCGCCACGCAGGCAGCGCGTCGCCCGAGGTCGTTCTGTGCGGCGCCCCTAGCGTCCCTAGCGCGCTTTGCCTTCAGCTCCTCAGAATTCGCACGTCAGACATCACCGCCCAGCAGCAGCGCCCCCGGCATCATCGCGCGGCGTCGCCATATGCGGCCACGCCCACGTGGATCATTTCCTTTTCGTTCTCCAGACGCGTGGACGTGACCGTCTGCTTCTGTGTTGGGCGACCCCAGTCGGTGTAGACGGTAAGCGTGCAGCTGGCAGGACCGAAAATGGTCTGCTGATGCGACGCGTAGTAATGCGCACGCACAACGTATTCGCCGTCCAAAGCACGTCTGATCGCGTAGAGCTCCGGGCCGTACCCGTCGGTGATGTCTTCCGACACCCGTCCGCCGGCGTGCGTCAACCGATGCCCGTAGTACGCTTCTTCGCCACTGGGTTCGGTGACATGAAGATCGATGTCTGTTTCGTCGGCATCCCAGGCCAGCGTAACGCGCAGATCGCAATCGAACACGTCGTCTAGCCCTTCGCCAAGCGACTCGAGTTTCGGGGCCGTGCCCCACTTCTGCGCGTCTGCCCACGCGCGAAGTACGTTGTATTCCTCCACGGCGAACAGGGACACCGCTTCTGCCCTGCGTTGCCATGGGGTGAAGGCGACATTCCGGTAGAAGTCGCCCGCTTCCTCTGCGCATGCCCGGGCTTTGTCCGCATCGCCTTCGTCGTACGCGTGGCGAGCAAGTTCGTCCAGAACGAGCGCAACATCCCGATGGCTTTGGGAATCTTCGGGACGCAACTTCAAGACGCGGCGCAGCACGGAAAGAGCGCGTTCCAGTTCGCCGGCTTCGCGCAGGCGCCATGCCATCACCCGAAGCAGCGCCGCATCTTCGACACGCATTTCGGCCAAGTTCGAAAGGACCTTCAGGCCGAAGGCGTGATCGCCGTTTGCCATGAACCAGCCTGCGCAGTCGATGAAGAAGGAAGGTGACGCGGCGTGCTTCGACCGCACGTCGTGGTACGCGTTGCGAGCCGCGTCGCGTCCGCCGCGCAAGGCGTCATCGAGTGCGACCAGGTAGTCGGCGTCGGGCATCCAGGCTTGCACCGTCACCGATGCTGCAGTGGCTGGGCTGCCGTTGCCCGAATCGCGTCCTTCGTCGTTCGGCAACCCGTAGGCGGGCTCCGCCGATGCGAATGCGATCGCGTCCATCAGCGCCGAATCCTCCGCAAACGCCATGACCTCCCGCTCCCCAAAGTCGTGCGCATCTATCGAAGCGCTCGCAAATACACGTGTGTCGGCAATGGCGCCGGTGAAGCTTGCGCCAGCCCCAAAGGTTCCGCTTGTCCTGCCCGGCACGGCGGCATTGTCGTTTGGCATGGTGGTTCCGCAACGGGGGCAGAACCGTGCGTCCGCACCGGCGCAGTATCCGCATGAAGGGCAGACGCCTGTATCCTCCGCTGGCTGCGTGTTGCTGTAGTCCTTTCGCCACCATTCGCGCAAATCCGCCCAGGCACGCTTCAAGTTGCGCACATGGTCGTCTTTCATGCCCTGCTCGGACGACACTTTCATGATGCCGCCGACGTGACGCTCCCATTCCTGATGCATGCGCTTCCAGGTTTTCGGCGGCTCGATTTCGTAGCGAAGATATTGATCGAGCGTTTCCAGGACAAGTAGCGATGTGGCAGGGGATGATAGCCCGAATTGTCTGCCAAGTGCCAGTAGCTCGTCGGCGTGTTCGTCCGCATGGGGCGAAAGCTGCGCCACGCGGATTGCAGCCCACGCGCGAGAAAGCGTAGAGCCTTCGCGCGCGTTTTCTGCTGCAAGGTGAAATACCGTGCCCGTGTTCTCGAACGCGATTGTGGTTTCGTCTGCTTCGAGCTTACCGGCGATGGAGTACCTGCCGTCATGTCCCGAGCCGATCCCCAACACCTCCGAGACGCCAGGCCCGGAAACGCCGGTAAGCCGGTTGGGGTGGAACACCGCCTGCGCCAGACCCTCGGTGTGCTTCGGTGCCGCGTCCACATCGTAGACAAGTCCGTTGCATGTTTGTCGCAGGAATTCCGCATCTCGAGTGCTGCCCGAGACGATCGCCACGATTCGCATGTCGCGCGGCAGTGGTGCAGGTGCCTCGCTTATGGTCGCCATTCCGTCCGTGAACAGCACGTAAACCTCGTTTTCGCTGATAGGAGGCGTGGCCGGCGCTTCCGATAGCGCCTGATGCAGGTTCCGAAAATCCGTCGCGCCGTCGTAGCGCAGGGAGCCGATGCGGTCCATAAGTGCATCGACCGAGCTGAACTCGACGGCTTCTTCGGCTACGTCCGCGAATGCCACCAGTCGGATCCGTTTGGCCTGGGCGCAATATGCGCGCAGCAGTTCGAGCTCGGACGCATGGTCTGTGCCCGCGCGCGATCCCGATGTGTCCCAAATCACCGTTATGGCTTCTAGGTCTGGTGCGTCGATTGAATCGACGACCGTTGCGATTTCGGATGCAGCGAACCACATGCTGCCGTTTTCGTCGCGCTCTATGACTGCGAACGACTCGGGCAGCTTGGGAAGCACGAAGCGCACACCGGCGTTGGCCGACACGTCGAGCTCTTCCGACTCCGCATGCCAGCGAGCACCGGCCTTTCCGAATGTGGCCCCGCTTGCTTCGAGCAGAATCGGGTCGCCTGCACCTATCATTTCGACGTCGATGCAGAGCGTTCTCTTGTGCAGCTGGCCTTCAGGCATCGGCAAATCCAGCACTGCTTCTGCGCCGCCTGTCAGGATAAGTGGCGCTGTGTAGCGCAATTGAACCGTGCGCGTACTGCCCTTCGGTATGGGGTATACGCGCGTCCGGTAGATGTTGTCCTTCACCGCTTCCACAAGCCCCGGGTCGGTGCCTATCCGCTGCTCGGTTTCGAAAGCGATGCGAGCCTCATCTTTGGGGACAACCACGCCGTCGACCAGTTGGCCATCGATGTCGAGCGCATAGCCGCACACGACCGCCCCGTCGGGCATCGGGATCGCAAGTGAAGCGCTTATGTCGCGTTCGTTGGGGTTGTGTATCACGAGGGTTTCGGCGACGTCGGCATAGAGCCCGCAGACGCGTGCTTGAACGTCCAGCGATTCGATCGTGCATGGCGCGTCCGACGATTCCACTGTGGTCGTATCGATCCAGTGCATGGGAATCGGGAAGGCGGGCGCTCTGGGAACGAAGTGCTGGCTGGTTTGTGTCGATAGGGCATTCATGGCTGCTCCTTTCCTGGTCACATTGCTCCGCAAGTGGGGCTGTTGCGGCGGGCTTCTGCGAAGTGGCTCCCTATGGAGTGGCTCCTTGCGGACAGGGGAGGATTGTTCGCACGACCACCCCTGTTCGAAGCACATCATAGCGTGCGGAGCAGTCGTTGATGTCAATCGGCGGATGACATTTCGTTGCACGACATTGTGACCATTGTGCAGCATCAGGTATGCGATCCGCGCTTCTCGCCCAGAGCAGCCGCGCCCCAAAGGATTCGTTCTGCACAGAGGCGCCCAACGCGGCCGTACCCAATGCGGCTGAGTTCAATAGGAGATACCAACGTTGGAACGCCCGTAGGGAGTCGCCATGCGCGTAGGTGCCCGTAGGGAGTCGCCATGCGCGGAAGCGCCCGGCGCGGCTGCGCCCTCAAGGAGGGAAGCCGTCGCTTGTGTCCACACCTGTCCTCCGCCCTACGTGCTTTCTTCTCCATCCCGTTGCTACCGCCATGGCCCTTTCGCGCCGCTGTCCCGAGCGTCGGCGCGTTCTGCATTTTCATACAAAAGTTGATGAAATTGGCCAAAATGTTACCCTTAGAATTCGATTACCTCAACTTTTGTATGAAAAGTGATGATTATAAGTAAACACAAGGATATAAGGAAGGGCGAGTCTTCGGCGGGAGTTATCGGGACATCGGCCGTCCTGCCGGTGCGACGGACGTGAAACGCCTCCCGTTCGCGCCCGTACGCCCGGCGCGGCGCTCGCGCCCGTTTGCGTCCGGGCAGATGCCCATCCCCCCGTTCGCGCCTGGGGCAGGTCTGATACGGGGTGGTTGCTTCCCAGCTTTTATTCCAGGAGCTGGGCTGCCTGCGGCCAGATGGGCCATGCAGTTTTCAAGGTCCGCGAATGTTGCAGGCACTAGATTACGGAACCTGAAAACTGCAGTCGTAGTTTCTACGAACGCTCGCGATCCCTGCAACTTCTTCTGGGGGTCTCTTTCGATAAGCCCTTTTAACGAGGGGCTTGATGGGCTCGTTGCGCAACATTTTGCCTTTGCCCGTTAGGCGTCCCGCTATCAGGCATCAACGAGACGCGAGAATCGTCTCCCCGTCGCCTGTCGTCCGCACGGAATCTCCCAAGATGGTGTAAGAACCCCTGTCGTCCGCACGGAATCTCCCAAGGTGGTGCAAGAGCTGGGCCTGGCCCTCTGTCACTCGGCTGGCCTATCCTGGTTCTGACCCTGCATGCGCGTATGGTGGATAAGGCGAAACCAGTATGTAATCTATAAGATTCACTTTTCATACAAAAGTTGCAAATGTTGAATATAAAGAGTCACAAACAGCACCCATTTCTCAACTTTTGTATGAAAATGCTCTTTGCTGCAGCACATCTGTGTCCTGCTGGTCTCGTTTGCGCCTCGGTTGGATTTTCGACGCGTCCTTTACATCAGCTTTGATTCGCTGAAACTGCTCCGTGTCTTCGAGCCAATTGCATGTCGCTCATTTGCGCGCGCATCTATAATAGGGTTGATGCATGCGTGCGCTGCGGGCGGTCGGGTGCGAGAGTTGCCGTAGGCGTCCGGACTCGAAAGCATCGGGAATCTAGTTCGCCAAGCTTGAACGTACGAGAGTTTGTCTGCCTGGACTTGCGTTCGTCCAAATTTGCGCGCCGGACTCGCTTGCCGAATTCGACTGCGCACGATGCCGCATGCGCTGGAGACCGCATGCGTCCAAAGAAGGAGGGTTGCTTCATGCTCAACCAGGAGCTGGTGTACGACATCATGTATGCACTTGCCGCCCGTGACGGACGGGAGGCTACGCTGTTTGGCGATTCTGCCCCGCTGGCGCACGAAGCGTTCGTCCGAAGTTGTGCGGGCAAGGCGTTTCCCGAATTGTGGTTCGAGCTCCCTCTGATGGGCGATCCCCGGTTCGACTTGCACGTTCTTACGTCGCGCGAGACGCTCGAGCCGGGAACGAGCTTTACAGATGATGAAACGTGCGGACATCCCGACCTGTTTTCCTGGTTCGCGTCGGCGGAAGATGTGCGGCAGCTGGCGTTAAGCCACGATACGTCTTCGGGTGTCGCCAGCGACCCGGCCGTCCAGCTACTAGTGCGCCACGAAAGGATGCACGAGCCTTTTTTGGAGCGTGCTGGCGGAAAAGAGGCTGCGGCTGCGTATCGCGCGTTCGCGCAGCGTTTGCCTGAAGGTTGGTTCCCGTGTTATACAGGCGTGTTCCCTGTGAGAGCGGCAAGCTTCGTGCGTGTCGAATGCATTCCTAACGTGCATCTGCAGCGCGCCTATGCCAGCGATCCTGCCTTGCTCGCATCGCACTTGCGCCAGGTAGGCGTCGAGGGCGTTGCAAACGCCGACGACGAAATCGTTGCTCGCTGCCACATGCTCGCTGGGCTGCCATTCCAATTCGAGTTCCAGTTCGACGTGACCCTCGACGGGTCATTGGGCGACACGCTGGGGGCGAGCACGCGTTTTGCCGCACCCTCTGATGACAGGGATTGGAAGTGTTTCGATGCCGAGGGAGCTGCTGGTGAACTGATGCTGCAGGTGGAGAAATGGGGGTTGGCAGACGACCGCTGGCGCCTTCTGCCGGACACCGTATACGCCAAACGCGTCGCGTATTCGGGTAAAAGCATCGTTGCGTATTGCTATCCAGCGTTCGTGAAGCTCCGTTGGCGTGCAGGTGAGCCGTTGGACGCAAAGACGTACCTAATCGCGTCGCTGACCTAGCGACCCCTCCATCTGAGTTGCGCTGCCACGGCGGTCACGCGCCCGCACCCCGCCGTCAAGGCGGTCTTTCGCCCTCGCCCGGCCGTCCTTGCCCAGCTGTCCTCCTTGGCACGGTCCTGCAGCTGTGCGCTCCCTCCGCATGAACCCAAAACGGCCCCGCAGATGCGAGGCCGTTTCGGAGGGAGGGTTACGAAATCCTTTGGCGAGTGTCTGGGCTGCAGTGACATCTGTGCAGTGGCGTTCAGCTTGCGGCGACGTTTGAGGCGCGATGACATCCAACCCAGGGCGCTAAGCTAAAAGGCTACAGGGCAATCAGGTTGCAGGCGGGCTATTGGATGTGGCTGCACATGAACGAGGCGCAGGCGCTGGCGAGCGCGTTCACCTGTTTGCGCGACCATACGATTCCGTAGCGCATGTGGGTTTCCAGATCGGAAAACGGAACGCAGGCAACGGTGTCGCCATGTCCGCTGTGAAGAGAAGCGGGCATGCACGATATTCCGCTGCCAGATATTACCAGCGTGATAGTGGCCTCGTAATGGTTGCCGCTGCCGACGTTTTCCACCTTCATGCCTGCGTTGCGGAACGAATCGTGCAGCGCATGGAAGAAACGCGGTGAAATACGCGCATCAGGGAACAACATGACCTCGTCTGCCACGTCGCGCACCGAAACGCTCGCCCGCTTAGCCAGCGGATGGTCTCGGGGCAGCACGGCGCACACCGGCTCTTCCTTCACGAGCTCCCACGAAAGGTCGGTCAGCCCTTCGACTTCCGAAAGCTCGATAAATGCCAGGTCGATAGCACCTTCCTGAAGTTGTAGCAGCAGGTTGGCCCATGTATCGATGAGGACGTGCAGCTGCGATTCGGGGTGTTTGCGACGAAACTCCGCCAGCAAATCGGCGACGCCCAGCCAGTTCACGGGGCCGTGAAACCCCACGGTCAGCGACCCGTACTCGCGCTCCTGCGCATCGACCACGTCGCTTTCCAGTTGCTCGTATGCCGCTAGTATGTCTCGGAATCCGTGCAGCACCACTTCTCCCACAGACGTCAGATGGGTCTGCCTGCCGCGCACGAGCAGCTGTGCGCCGAGCTCGGATTCAATGGCGTTCATGTGCGCCGACATCGCTGGTTGGGAAATATAGAGTTCGCGCGCGGCCTTCGAGATGCTTTGCTTTTCAGCCACGGTCACGAAGCAGCGCATGCGAAACAGGTCCAATGCTCGCCTTTCTCTTAATGCGCCGTCACCTTACATGCGATGGTCCGGGGCAGACCCCAGAAGAGCTGGTCCCGGACCATCGCTGCTTCATTGTATTAGCCGAACAGCTGCTCCGCCACAAGGCGACCGCCGGTGGCGCACCAACCCTGCTGCGACCCGGACATGATGCCCACATCGTAGCCGGCGCCGCAGTACGTGCTGTTGTCGCCGCCGATAGCGTACAGGCCCTCAATGGGTTCGCCGCCCGCCTTCAGGACCTGGAAGTTCTCGTCGCTGCGCAGGCCGCCGACTGTTGCAAACATCGCAGGTGAATTCTTGACGCCGTAGAACGGGCCAGTCTTTACCGGCACGAGTCCCTCGGGTGGGCACCCGAATGCAGCATCGGTGCCGGCTTCGGCGCAGGCATTGTACTCGTCGATGGTTTCCTTCAGCGCGGTTGCGTCCAGGTCGAGCATGCCAGCAAGTTCATCGATGGTTTCGGCCTTCATGATGCGGCCGGCCTCCACGGCTTCCGCCACTGCATCGACGCCGATGGCGAACGGTTCGCCCGATTGGTAGTCGGGGCCCAGCGAATCGAGGCCCACGGGGAGTGCGACCGTGGTCACCTGGTCGAGGTGCGCCTGGTCGATGATGGTGTAGACCGCGTCTTCGTTCATGATGGCATTGCCCGCTTGCGAGAAGTCGGCCATCAGCATTTCGTTGAAGAAGCGCTTGGCGAAGTTGTTCACGCGCAGGCCTGGATTCCAGGTGAAGATCCACGCGGCGGGGTCTTCGAATTCCTTTTGCTCGGGAATAGCCGACGAGCCGTACATGATGTTGCCGGGGAAGTGCAGCTCGGCGCCAAGTTCGCGGGCCCAGCTGATGCCGTCGCCGTCGCGTCCGGGGGCGCCCCAGTTGGTGATACGGGAGTGGTCGACGTGGGCAAATTCATCGCATAGATCGGCGTTGTCTGCCCATCCGCCCGTGGCCAAGACGACCGTGTCGGCCTCGATGGCGTGTTCGACGCCGTCGTTTTCGTAATAGACGCCCTTCACGGCTCCGCCTTCTACGATCAGGCCCGTGGCCGGACTCTGCATGCGCATGTCTAGTCCGATGGACTCTGCGTAAGCCACCATGGGGCGGAAGAACCCTTCCAGTTCGCGTGCCACCTTGCCGTCTTCGGTTGCCACCAGGTGCCAGCTTGGGTACGAAGTGGGTGCGGTGACGGTTGCCTTGAAGAACTTGATGCCGCACTCGTCAGCGAGCCAATCGATGGTAGCGCCAGAGTTTTCCAGGAAGCGGCGCAGCACCTTCGAGTCGCTGCCCCAATGATGGTAGTCCTGGATGCGAAGGAAGGCTTCGTTCAGGTCGAACTCCTGGTTTGCAGCTTTGTGCACGGAGCTGTTCAGTGCGCCAAGGCCTTCTGCGTAGTTTGAAGATCCGCCGTACATGCCGGTCTTTTCCAACATGATGACGTTGGCGCCCAGTTGCTTGGCACGCACAGCGCAGCACAGACCTGCCGTGCCGCTGCCCACAACCACGATGTCGCATGTTTCGGTGTTCTCGGGGTTGTGGCTGGCTGCGGAAGTCGCGACAGAGGAAGATGCGGATGCGGACTGCTCTTCGGTGGCGCCGTTGGACGCAGCGCTCGAAGCTGAAGACGAGTTTGATGCCGTGGCCGCACCGGCGCAGCCGGCAAGCCCGCCGACGAGCCCGGCCCCGAGCAGTGTGGCGCCGGTTAAGAAGCTTCTTCGAGTAAGGTCCATGGTTCCCTCCTTTGTTCGCGCGTTGCGCGAAACGTGCTCCGGCACACTCGCCGAAGCGGCTTACTGTGTACAGAGCATGAACCAGTGGGATACAGGCTCACCTCGGCTTTATGTTATACATATGCTATGTAGCTAACCACCTATCGTTTGGTTATGAAATACATCGGATTTGGTTATATCACCTGTTCAGAAGGCTCCAACTGTGTGATTCCGGCACATATTGCACGCTGTATCCACCGGGACGGTGAATGCGGTGCAGGCTTCTGGATTCGGTGCTTTCAGAGTGCCTCCAGTTTGCGTTTGCCGGAGTGGACAGTCGATTCGCATGGTGTCCGCACCGTTTTCGCACTCGGGTTCGCATTTGCCGGTCGGGCGGTCGGGTTGCATGGTGCCTGTGCTAGTTCCGCGGCAGAATTCGTGCTTGCTTGGGCGCGCGTTTTGCTCTCACGACCATGTTTGCGCTTGGGGTTTTGTGGCCGCAGCGGAATGTGTATGCACTCGCGGCTTGTGCGTTGCTAATACGCCGTGCGCACCGCTAAGCACTACGCGAGTCAAATATCAGCATGTATTAAATAAGTGTCAATTTTCATACAAAAGTTGCGAAATTCGAATGATATAAGTCACAAATAGTCTGGATTCCCAAACTTTTGTATGAAAATGCAGATTCCCAAGCGCCGATCGCGTGCAAACTTGGGCGCCCAAGCGCCGATCGCGTGCAAGCGTGGGAACTTTCGCTCAAGCGCCGACTGACTGCAGGCGCGGGGCCTTCGCCCAAGCGCGAGCGCGCCAATGTGTGCTAGCGGCTATGCAAGGGATGCCGTGCCCGCAGCGCTTTCCTGCGGGCTAGCAACAAGCATGCCCCCGCACCCAGAAGGGCGGCAACCGTCAAGGGCAAGGCTGCGTCGCCGGTGCGAGCGGTCGTGGTCGAGGATGTTCTGGTGGTGGCTGTTCCCGAAGAAGCCCGATTGCCACTCGTCGTGCCCGAACCGGTCCGCTCCTGACCTGTGTCTGACGGTTTGGCCGCTGAAGGACTGACGGTTTTTTGCTGCGGCTCGAAAGCCGGGTTGGCAAACGTTGCGGTCAGTGTTGTCCCCGAAAGCGTGGGCGTAACCGTTTCGGTTTCCACATGAGTCGAATCGTATTCACAGATTCGTGTGGCTGTGCAGGTGCTTTTGTTGTCGGCCCACGTGTAAGATGGCACGCCCCAACGGTGTTCGTGCACCTCGATAGGGATGATGATGCGCCCAACCCCCTGTATCTGCGCGACCACATATGCCGTACCCGCCGCAATCCCCTTGATCCGCGCCTGGGTGCCGTCCTCACTGGGAATCACTTCGACGAGTTTTTCGGACCCGCTCTCAAGACTTCATTCGTTGGAAATAAGCTCGTCGTTGGCAAAGTCGGCGATTGTTTTCCCTTCGATGTCTTTGCCGTAAAGCTCCAGTTTGGCCACCGTAGGTGTCTCGCCGATGCACACGGACAGCTTGTCTTTGCCATCTGCCAGTCGCGCGAAGACTTCTATAGGCTGGTCGATTGCGTACACCTTGATGGGGAAGTTGTCGTACGTCGAACCCGCCATCAGGTCGGCCATCTTTTTTGTCATTCCTCCGCCTGCGCCTGTTTCTTCTTGCAACTTAAGGAATTCGTCGCGCACGGCTTCGTTTGCCCAGCTCTTCCAGGTGCCATTCGAGTACACATGGCTTTCGTCGTTTTGAATCGCGACCGAAAAGTTACGCGCCTGGCCCATCGCGATAAGAAAATTTCCCGGTCCGCTGCCTACCGGATAGTCGACGGCGTACTTGCCCGTATCCTGCTGCTGGGTCACGACGACCGAATACGATTGTCCGGGCTGGATGTTTACGACGTTGTCGCCCAGATAATCGATGTAGAAACCGGCCAACTCGCGCTTCTGAGTGTTGCGTGCCACCAGCACACCGTCTTCGGGAGACGTGAAGCCGTCGTTCAAAAGGTACACTTTCACGGTGACCATCGTGTTGTGCGTGTCGGTTATGTAGGAAGCGGCCAACACGATTTCGCCTTTGTCGGTGGTGAAGATGTTGGCGGACTTTATAAGGTCATCGCTTACGTTGCTCTGCATATCCAGCACGGGCATTAGGTCGTACTGGTTGCAATGAAGCGTGTTGCGGTTCTCGTAGCCGCCGCGCGCGATTATGTCGGTGTCGAACACGAACGCTTCCGGGTCGCTGATCGTCTGGTCGTAGTAGGACAGCCAGAAATAACCCGAGCCCACCATAATGGGGTCGCCGTTCTCGTCGACCATCGGTTCGCCATTAGCGTCTGTCTTCTGAACCGGTATACCCCACATGCCATTTCCGCGGTTGGGGAATTCTTGCTCGCCAGAACCCCAGCTGTTCTTTACCAGCCATGCACCGTTTGCGGGAGGCGTGGTCAGCGCCGTTTTGGCTTCGTCGAGCACGTCTTTACCATTTTCGTCAGCGGTGAACACATCGTGATGGAAGTTTTCCGCAGGGTAGTTGTCGTCCCATCCCACGATGGTCACGCCGTGGTTGGGAAGGTCTTCCTTGTAGGTGTAGTGCGCCCAGTTTTCCGAGATGTACTTCGTTGCCGCAGTCTCGTTAGGACGCGATCTGTCCGCGCAGAACGTGACGGCCACTCCGCGTTTCTGCATCAGTTGGTTCTTGATGGCCAAAGTGCCTTTCTCGTCGTACACGTAGGCGCTGGTGTCCCAGTTCGCGGGGGTGGGCAAACGATAGGCTTCCTTGAGCACGTAATCCTGTACATAGCGGTACGTGTCGTCCAGCGTCCAATCGTCGGTTGAGGAATAGCAGTATTCGGAGATGGTGCCGTCGTTGCTTGGCTCGATTATGCCATCCTTGCCCCGGTACACAAGCGATTCATCCCGTTGCTCGAGTGTGGGACCAATGCCTGCAGCAAAAGAATTCGTAGCCAAGAGAAAGCTTCCGCGGTGTTGTAGTAATCGTTGGCCTCCAGCGGCTCGTTAAGGACGAAGCTGTCGTTTCCAATTTGGTATTTAGTGACGTAGGTGCCTTTGCCGTTCTGCGAATTGGCAGGATCTTCGATATGGGTATGTGTAAAGAACGCGATCTGCTTTTCAGAGAAGTCCAGGGTCTTATACGCGTTTGGGTCATCTGCGAAATGAGATCCGAGCACGCTGGTTTCGGCGGCGGCTATCGCTGCGAAACCCCAGCAGGTGCCGAAGGGGTTCTGGA
>CAMORQ010000013.1 GCA_946623915.1 uncultured Coriobacteriaceae bacterium
CAAACTGGAGACCTGCATCGACCTGTTGTCATCCGCCGTCGAAGGCGGGCATTCCGTGTTGTTGTTCTCGCAGTTCACGAGTATGCTCGACATCGTGGCGAAACGCCTGGACGCGGAAAAGACGGATTACCTTATGCTGACTGGCGCGACGAGCAAGGAAGAGCGCGTGCGCCTTGTGCGGCGTTTCCAAGACGGCGAGGCGCCGGTGTTTTTGATATCGCTCAAGGCGGGTGGCGTCGGCTTGAACCTGACAGCAGCCGACATCGTGATCCATTTTGACCCGTGGTGGAACCTGGCTGCGCAAAACCAAGCGACCGACCGCGCGCACCGCATCGGCCAGACTAAGGATGTGACCGTGCTTCGCCTGATAGCCAAAGACACGATTGAGGAGCGCATTGTGGAGATGCAGGACCGCAAGCAGGATCTTGCGGATGCAGTCATCGGCGGCGCAGCTGCCGAATCGACCGCCATCACCCGCGAAAACGTGCTCGCGCTTCTGGGAGCGGCGGAGTAAGGCGAGGGACGAGCGCTCTCGCCGGAAAACGGTAGCGCAAGATAAACGAGCTGTCGCGCGGGCTTGCGAAGGCGGTCTGGCTCCATCCTGGTGACGCCGTCCGCGGATTATCCATTTCGCCTGCATCTATGCGATGCGATTCTGTGATTCAATGAGGAAAAAGAAAGAAGGACGCATGAACGAACGCGCACATATTCCCGAAGCCCTGCTCGACCTGCCGAACGTGGTGGTGGTTTGCGGGCACTACGGAGTTGGCAAGACCAACTTCTCGCTCAACTTGGCATACGATCTGGCGGATGCCGGCCGAAAAGTGACCCTTGTCGACCTCGACATCGTCAATCCCTACTTCCGTTCGAGCGACCACGCGGCTGCACTCGAAGGTGCGGGCGTGGAGCTGCTCTGCCCGCAGTCGGCTGGTACGGCGCTCGACGCCCCCATGCTTTCGGTCGCCATCGATTCGGCCATCGAGCATGCACAGAACGCGGAAAACACCGTCTGCGTTATCGACGCGGGGGGCGACGACGTGGGGGCAACCGCGCTCGGACGCTACGCTAAGGCCATAACCGCCGAGCCCTACGCCATGCTCTATGTGGTCAACGCCTTGCGCGAGCAGACGCTTGAGCCTCAGGAAGCAGCCGCATTGCTTCCCGAAATGGAGTTCACGAGCCATCTGAAGGCGACCCATGTGGTGAACAACACGCACCTCATGGATTCTACGACGCCCGATGTGGTCGCCCGCGGGGTGGCGTTTGCGCGCGAAGCGGCGGATCTGCTGGACCTGCCCCTCTTGTGCACGGCCGTTCCGTACGCGGAGGCCCCTGGCAAGCCCGGTGTGCCCACCGAAGGGGCCAGCAAGCTTGAACAAACGGTTAATTCGGGTGCCGTCGCGTGCGAAAACCCCTACTTTGTGCGAATATTAGTGAAGAAGCCCTGGGACGCGTAAGGGGAGTGCGTCTCCACCTTCGGCAGTCCTTACAACCCCAAAGTTGCCCGCATGCAGACGGGCAGGAGAGCAAGGAGTCCATATGGCTCGAATCACAGTTGACGACACGTATTGCAAAGGCTGCGGCCTGTGTGTGGATGCGTGTCCCCAGGACATCATCGAACTGGATGCCGACCGTATCAATGCGAAGGGATACCATCCTGCGCGTCTGATCGACGAGGCGAAGTGCACGGGCTGCGCTAGTTGCGCCACTATGTGCCCGGACGTGGCCATCACGGTGTACAGGTAGGAGGAAGCACATGGCAGAGAAAGTACTCATGAAAGGTAACGAAGCCCTGGCCGCCGCCGCGGTGCGCGCCGGTTGCCGCTTCTACTTCGGTTACCCCATCACGCCGCAGACCGAGTTGGCGGCCTACATGAGCAAGGTCATGCCCAAGGTGGGCGGCACCTTCTTGCAGGCTGAAAGCGAGATTTCGGCAATCAACATGCTCTACGGTGCCGCTGCTGCCGGTGCACGCGCCATGACCAGCTCTTCGTCTCCCGGCATCAGCCTGAAGGGCGAGGGCATTTCTTACATGGCGGGCGCCGACCTTCCCGGCGTCATCGTCAACGTGGAGCGCGGCGGCCCGGGTCTGGGCTCCATCCAGCCGTCCCAGCAGGACTACTGGCAGGCCACACGTGCCATGGGGCACGGAGACTTCTTCATGATCGTCTACGCGCCCAACACGGTGCAGGAGATGGCCGATATGGTGTTCACTGCCTTCGAAAAGGCCGATGAATACCTCACGCCGGTCATGATCTTGGCCGACGGCCTGCTTGGCCAGATGATGGAACCGGTCGAGCTGCCGGATGAAATAGGGGAGCTCCCCGAAAAACCCTGGGCCACGAACGGCCATAAGAACCAGCGCGAGCACAACATCGCAAACTCCCTCTACCTGCAGTCCGACGAACTGGAGGCCAAGCTGCTCGAACGCGCCAAGCGCTACGAGGCCATTGTCGAAAAAGAGCAGCTCAGCGAAGGGTTCATGCTCGAGGACGCCGAAATCGTGCTCGTGGCCTTCGGCGCTTCCAGCCGCATCGCCCGCTCGGCGGTGGTGAAGGCGCGCGAAGAAGGGATCAAGGCCGGTTTGCTGCGCCCGATCACCCTCTGGCCGTTTCCCGAAAAGGCGTTGGCGGAAACGCTGTCCACGGCGAAGGCCTACCTCTCCGTTGAAATGAATATGGGTCAGATGGTCGACGACGTTCGCCTTGTGGTGGAAGGTCGCGCGCCGGTCGAGCACTTCGGTCGCACGGGCGGCATCATCCCCACGCCAGACGAAGTCCTTTGCGCCATCCGCTCCCTGAACGAGAAAGTTGGTGAATAGCATGTCCGAAGAGAAGATCGTTTTCCAGCGCCCCGAAGCGCTGACCAGTGTGAACACCCATTACTGTCCCGGTTGCGCGCATGGCATCGTGCACCGTTTGGTGGCCGAGGCCATGGACGAAATGGACATGACGGGCAACGCCGTGGGCGTGGCGCCCGTGGGCTGTTCGGTGCTCGCGTACAACTACTTCAGCTGCGACATGATCGAGGCTGCGCACGGCCGCGCACCTTCCGTGGCCACGGCGGTCAAGCGCGTGAATCCGGAAAACCTCGTGTTCAGCTACCAGGGCGATGGCGACCTGGCCTCCATCGGCATGGCCGAAACGGTCCATGCGGCCACGCGTGGCGAAAACATCACCGTCATTTTCTACAACAATGCGATCTACGGCATGACGGGCGGGCAGATGGCCCCCACCACGCTGCCCAACCAGGTCACGCAAACGTCTCCCTACGGCCGTGACACGAAAACGGCGGGATACCCGGTGCGCGTGTGCGAGCTGCTCTCCACGCTCGACGGCGTGGCCTACGCCGAGCGCGTGACCGTCGACAAGCCTTCGTCGGTGCGCAAAGCGAAGAAAGCCATCAAGAAGGCGTTCGAGTACCAGATGGCCGGACGCGGTTACACGATTGTGGAAATCGTGGGTACCTGCCCCACGAACTGGGGCATGACGCCCAAAGACGCCATTGGCTGGCTGGAAGAGAACATGCTGCCGTACTATCCTCTCGGGGTGTACCGCGACTGTGTCGAAGAAGGGTTCGAAACCGCGGCCGAAGCGGCGCTCGCACGCGCCAAGGACGTGCCGATCGTGCAAGGGGGTGTGGCTTAAACATGGCCCAACGCGAACTGTCTATCGTATTATCCGGATTCGGCGGGCAGGGCCTGCTGTTCGCCGGCAAGGTGATCGCCCAGGCTGGGTTGTTGGAGGAGCGCTACGTGTCGTGGCTGCCGTCCTACGGACCCGAGATGCGCGGCGGCACCGCCAGCTGCTCGGTCGTGCTCTCCGACGACCCCGTCGGGTCGCCCCTGGTCACCACTCCGAATGTGCTTATCGCCATGAACCAGCCTTCCGTCGACAAGTTCATCGACACCGTATCGGAAGGCGGGCTTGTGCTTGTGGATTCGTCCATGGTGCAGGACATGCCTGCTCGTGACGGCGTGACCATCTGCGAAGTGCCTGCCACCAAGCTGGCAGACGAAAACGGCTTCAAGACCCTTGCGAACATCATCCTGACGGGCAAGCTGTTCGCTGAAACCGAGTTTTGCGATAAGCAGACCCTGCTTGACGCGGTCGCCAAGTGCGTCCCGCCCAAGAAGCAGGAACTGCTCGAACCCAACTTGAAGGCGTTGGAACTGGGGATGCAGCAATGACGACCGAAGAGAAAGACCTGCTCGAAATCGGCCAGAGGCTTTGCGGTTTGCGCGAGGCGTGCGACGTGACGGTCGAAGAAATGGCTGCCGATTTGAACGTGGACGTCGAGACCTATCGGAAATGGGAGGCCACTGGCGCCGATGTGCCCATATCGGCCATCTACCACATGGCGCGTAAGTTCGGCGTTGAATTCACCGAGATCCTTACCGGCACGGCAGCCAAGCTTGACACGTTCCAAGTGGTGCGTGCGGGTCAGGGCAAGAACGTCGAGCGCTATCCGGGCTACCACTACGACGATTTGGCTTGGCGCTACTCGAACAAGATCATGCAGCCGTTGGAAGTGGTGCTCGACCCCTCCGACGAGCCTGCTAAGCTGGTCACGCACGGTGGCCAGGAGTTCAATCTGGTGCTGGAGGGCACGGTTATCGTATGCTGGGAGGACGAGGAATTCGTGCTCAATGCAGGAGATTCCATTTACTTCAACCCCGAGCATCCCCATGGACAGCGCTGTGGTGGGAACGATCCTGCCAAATTCGTCACGATCATAGCCGAATAGGGTTTTCCGGCATTCACGCGAATGCCGGAAATGTTTGACGCCGCGCTCGGTTCAGACGATTCATCTGCAAGCAACATAGGACATTAAACATGGATCACATCATTTCGAAATACTGCCCGCGCGTGGAGTTCGATTCGTACGAGGACTTCTTCGAGAACTTCCGCATCGACGTGCCCGAAAGCTTCAACTTCGGCTACGACGTGGTCGACGAGTGGGCTCGGGTGGACCCGAACAAGCGCGCACTGCTTTGGTGCAACGATGCGGGGGAGGAGCGCACGTTCACGTTTTCCGACATCAGCGTTCTTTCCAATCGCGCAGCGAACGCGTTTTCCGAGCTGGGCGTATCCAAGGGCGATGTGGTCATGTGCATATTGCGCCGCCGGTGGGAGTACTGGGTGGTCGCATCGGCGTTGTGCAAGATCGGGGCTACGATCATTCCGGCGACGTTGCAGCTGACGACGCACGACATCGCCTACCGCGCCAACACGGCCGGCGTGAAGATGCTCGTGTGCGTGGACGACGACTACGTGGTTGCCCAAGTCGAAGGCGCCCTTCCCGAAGCACAGAGCGTCCAGCACAAAGTGGTCGTCGCAGGCAAACGCGACGGCTGGCTGTCGTTCGACGAATTGCTCGACAGCGCAAGTGAAACCTGGGAGCGGCCGACGGGTAGCGCCGCCACCACCAGCAAGGACACGATGCTCATCTATTTCACGAGCGGTACGACGGGCAATCCCAAAGCCGTCATGCACAATTTTGCGCATCCGCTCGGGCACATCATCACGGCGCGTTACTGGCAGCAGGTGCAGGAGGACAAACTGCACATGTCCGTAACCGACTCTGGCTGGGCCAAGTTCGGCTGGGGCAAGATCTACGGCCAGTGGATCTGCGGTGCCACCATTTTCTGCTACGACATGGACAAATTCGTGCCTGCCAAGCTATTGCAGCACATGCAGGACTATCGGCTCACCACCTTCTGCGCGCCTCCGACCATGTACCGGTTCATGCTTCAGGAAGACGTGGGCGCCTACGACCTTTCGAGCATTCAAAACTTCGCCACGGCGGGCGAACCGCTGAACGCAGAGGTCACCATCCAATGGGAGAGGTTCACCGGCAAGAAGATCCGCGAAGGATTCGGGCAGACCGAAGGCCCGGTGTTGCTTGCCACGTTCCCTTGGCTCGACCCCAAGCCCGGTTCCATGGGTAAGCCGTCTCCTTTGCTCAACATCAAGCTCCTCGACGACGATGGTCGCGAAGTGGAAGACGGCGACGAAGGCGCCATTTGCGTTACCGGCTTGAAAGACGCCTATCCGCCGGGGTTGTTCGTGGGCTACTACAACAATCCGGAAAAGACCGCCGAAGCTGTGGGCGGGGACTACTACAACTTGCACGACATGGCATGGCGCGACATCGACGGCTACGTCAGCTTCGTGGGGCGCAACGACGATGTCATCAAGTGTTCCGGATACCGTATCGGGCCTTTCGAAGTGGAATCAGCCCTGGTCAAGCACGATGCTGTGGTGGAGTGTGCGGTTACAGGCGCTCCCGATCCGGTACGCGGGCTGGTGGTTAAGGCAACCGTCGTGCTCGCGAAAGGATACGAACCCTCCGACGAGCT
The DNA here is from genome assembly GCA_946623915.1 of uncultured Coriobacteriaceae bacterium. Taxonomy (GTDB): domain Bacteria; phylum Actinomycetota; class Coriobacteriia; order Coriobacteriales; family Eggerthellaceae; genus CACXMZ01. The sequence continues at coordinate 6,362 of CAMORQ010000013.1, forward strand.
TACCAAGGAGCTGCAGAACTTCGTCAAGAAGGAAACCGCTCCCTACAAATACCCGCGCATCGTCGAGTACACAGACGAGCTGCCCAAAACCGTCGGTGGCAAGATCAAGCGCAAGCTTATCCGCACACGCGACGGCGTCGAGGAAGATGAAGGTAAAATCCACAGCCCCGCCGCCGACCGCCAAAAACTGGACGAGTCCTACGAGAAGCAGGAGGGCTAGCATGGGCATTGTTGCAGGGTACTGCGTCCCGCATCCACCGCTTATCATTCCCGGTTGCGGACAGGGGCAGGAAAAGGGGATACAGGCGACGGTCGATTCGTATCACGAGGTAGCGCGCCGCATCGCCTCCTATGCACCCGACACGATAATCGTCACCTCTCCGCACGCACCTGCCTACGCCGATGCCTTTGCGCTCTGTGACACTGAATGGCTCAACGGCGATTTCGCGCAATGGCGCGCACCCGAAGAAGTGCTTTCGTTCCGCACCGACCGGGTGCTCAACGCGCGCATCGTCGATTTGTGCTCGCGGGAAGGGGTCCCTGTTTCGACGGCCGCTTGGCGTGGAGCGCCTATGGACCACGCCACATTCATTCCCCTGTGGTTCGTGAACCAGTACTACCAGAATTTCGAGGTTGTCGTGTTGGGCCTTTCCGGGTTGGACAACGAAAGCCACCAGAAAGTGGGGCGCGCGCTCGCGCAGGCCATGAAAGACCAGCGCCGCAATGCCGTGTTCATCGCAAGCGGCGACATGTCCCACAAGCTGAAGGCCGACGGCCCGTACGGGTTCGACCCCGAAGGGCCGAAGTTCGACACGCTGGTCACCGAAATATTCAAGCGCAACAAACTCGAGCTGCTCGTGGGCGTGGACAACGGCATGTGCGAAGATGCCGCCGAATGCGGTTTGCGCTCGTTCATCATGCTTGCAGGCGCTCTCGAGGGCATACCCCATAATGGCGAACTGCTCAGCTACGAGGGCCCGTTCGGCGTAGGCTACGCAGTCGCCGCCTTCGAATGCAACAGCAACGCGTAATGTGACAGCAACGCGTCGTTGCTGTCACATTTAGATAATATGAGAGGGGTTGTCGTGATCGACGAATACGTGAAACTCGCACGCATGAGCTTCGAAGCGTACACGCGGCATGGCAGGCGGATCGAGGTGCCGGAGGGGCTGAGCACCCACTTGCTTTCCGAACGCGCTGGGTGCTTCGTGTCTTTGCATGTTGGCGATGATTTGCGCGGTTGCATCGGCACGCTTGCCCCAACGCGGCCCACGCTCGCCGATGAAATCATCGAAAACGCCATCTCCGCATGCAGTCGCGATCCCCGGTTTCCCTCGGTGCGTCCTGAAGAGCTGCCCTCCATCCATTGCAGCGTCGACGTGTTAGGGGAGGCCGAAGACATCGACGGATTGGACCAGCTCGATGTGAAGCGCTACGGCGTGATCGTCACGAAGGGCTTCCGACGCGGCGTGCTTTTGCCGGATCTGGACGGAGTGGACACTCCCGAGCAGCAGGTGGCCATCGCCAAGCAGAAGGCAGGCATCTCAATGGCCGAATCCTGCGATCTGCAACGCTTCGAAGTGGTCCGCCACAGCGAGTGAGCATGTGGCAGGATCTGCATTTTTCCGCCACATGGAGTACCGCATGGGTAAAGTAGAGTGCACAACATGTCCGCGTCGTTGTCGGCTTGCCGAAGGGCAGGTGGGGGCGTGTCGGGCGCGCGGCAACGTCTCCGGTCGTGTTGCATGCTTGAACTACGGGAGGGCAACGTCGCTTGCCCTCGATCCCGTCGAGAAGAAGCCTTTTTCGAACTGGATGAGCGGACGTTACGTGCTGTCGGTGGGCAGTTTCGGCTGCAACCTTTCGTGCCCGTTCTGCCAGAACCACACCATTTCGCAAGCGGGTGAACACGACGTCGCCGTTTACGAGCTGTCGCCCGAAGAACTGGTGTCGCGCGCCCTCGACTTGCGCAGCGCCGGCTGTGTAGGTGTCGCGTTCACCTACAACGAACCGCTTGTGGGATGGGAATACGTCAAAGATGCTAGCAAAGTGGCCCACGAAGCCGGTTTGAAGACGGCCCTTGTCAGCAACGGTGCGGTGGAGCCATCGGTGTTTTCAGACCTTGTGGGCATCATTGATGCGGTCAACTTCGACCTGAAGGCCTTCAATGCGGAATTTTACCGAGCATGCGGATCTGGCGATGCGCTGCATTGCGTGCGGGACAATATTCGAATAGCCCACGAGTGTCCGACATGCCATTTGGAAGTGACGTCCCTGTTCGTTGCTGGCATGAGTTCCGAATCCGACGTTCTAGATGCAGCCTACTGGATCGCGCACATGGATCCTGCGATACCGTTCCATCTGTCGCAGTACCATCCTGCCTACCGCATGGACACGCCGGCCGTTCCCGACAGGGCGATACGCCTTCTCGGCGAAAAGCTTGGTGAAGTGCTGGACACGGTGGTGCTGGGCAATCTGCGGTAGACGCACTGTGCTATGATGCTTTCAGCCCTTTAAATGCGGTACAGAGAGACCGACAAGGCTTGCATATTCGCTGCTCGACTCGACGAGCGGCACGAGTCTTCGAAGCCTCCGAACCGCCGCGGAGGCTTTAGCGTTTTCGCAGGCCGGCACGCCTGCGTATTGACGTTTTGTCCTTACCGCTCGCTTTTCGCATCCGAAACGGAAGGAGGCTGGTTTCATGAGCGAGACTTTGCAGGTCAAGTCCATTTGCATGGACGCAAGCGAAATCGAAAGGACGCTTACCCGCATTGCGCATCAGATCCTCGAGGCCAACAGCGGCGCAGAAAACATCGCCTTGGTGGGAATCGTCACGCGTGGCGACGTTTTGGCAAAGGAGCTGGTGGGCAAGATTGCCGAGATAGAAGGAGTGGATGTGCCTTTCGGCCATTTGGACATCAGCTTCTACCGCGACGATTTCGCCACAAGGCTCGCACCTGCCGTGCACGAAACGCGGATCAGCTTCGACATCGACGGCAAGGACATCGTGCTCGTGGACGATGTCCTCTACACCGGGCGAACCATCCGTGCCGCGCTCGACGCCTTGATGGATATGGGCCGCCCGAAGACCGTGCAGTTGGCCGTTCTGGTCGACCGCGGCCACAGGGAGCTGCCCATTCGCGCCGATTTCGTCGGCAAGAACGTCCCTAGCTCGTCCGACGAGAACGTGCGCCTGTTCCTCGAGGAAGTCGACGGCGTGAGCGAAGTCGCCATCCTCCAGTTGCCGCAGGAAACCGGCGCCGGCAGCGCGCTGAACGAAGGTGAGTAGCATGGGCTTTTCTCACAAGCACCTCATCGACATCACCGAATATTCCGCCGAAGACATCATGACGATTCTGGAGACGGCGAAAACGCTTTCCGAAGTCAACGAACGACGCATCAAGAAGGTCCCGACGCTGCAGGGTTTCACGGTGGTCAACATGTTCAACGAACCGTCCACGCGAACGCGTTCGTCGTTCGAGCTGGCCGAAAAACGCATGAGTTGCGACACCATCAACTTCGGTGGCAGCTCGACGAGCTCTGTGAAGGGCGAAAGCCTGGTCGATACCATGGAAACGCTGAACAGCTATAAGATCGACCTGGCGGTTATCCGCGACAAACACGCGGGTGCGCCTCAGCTCGTGGCGAAGCATACGAGCGCGGGTGTGGTCGACGCTGGGGACGGCAAGCATCAGCACCCCACTCAAGCCCTGCTGGATTTGTACTCCATCTGGCAGGAAAAGGGCACCCTCGAAGGGTTGCACGTGGCCATTGTGGGAGACATCGCCCATTCGCGCGTGTGCGGATCGCTTGTCCCTGCGCTCAAGATCATGGGGTCAACGGTCACGCTCGTAGCGCCTCAAACGCTGCTGCCGCCGCGCCCCGACGTGCTTGGTGCCGACAACGTTTCGAGTTATTTCGACGAAGTCCTCCCCGAAGTCGATGTGGTCTACATGCTGCGGGTGCAGCGCGAGCGCTTGGAGGGCGCGCCGTTTCCCAGCGAGCGCGAATACCACATGCTCTTCGGCTTGACGCAAGCGCGCGATGCGCTGATGAGGCCCGATGCCATCGTGTGCCATCCGGGGCCTATCAACCGGGGGGTCGAACTCGACAGCTTCATGGCCGACCACCCGACGCGTTCGGTCATCCTCGATCAGGTTTATGCTGGCATATGCACGCGTATGTCTGTGCTGTATTGGCTGCTAGGAGGTAGCGACAATGGCTCTGCTTCTTAAGAACGTACATGCGATAGACCCCCAGGTCTCGATTAACGAGGTGTGCGACATCGTCGTGCGCGACGGCAAAATCGTCGAAGTTGGTCAGGGTCTTTCCATACCAAAAGGCGAAACGCGCGACATGGACGGCAAGATCTGCATTCCCGGCCTTGTCGATATCCATGTCCATTTGCGCGAACCCGGCCAGGAGCACAAAGAAGACATCGCTTCTGGAACGCGCGCCGCTGCCAAGGGCGGAGTCGTGGCGGTGTGCTGCATGCCTAACACCTCTCCGACCATAGACAACGCCGACGTTGTCGAATACGTGCGCAAACGCGCCGACGAAGTCGGGAAGTGCCGCGTGCTCGTCGCAGGCGCGTGCACCCAGGGGCTTCGGGGCGAAGTGCTCTCCGAAATGGGGGACATGGTCGCCCACGGCGCGGTGGCCTTCACCGACGACGGGCGCGGCGTGCAAGACTCCGGGATGATGCGTCGCGTCATGGATTACGCTGCGCAGTTCGGGTGCGTGGTCATGAGCCACTGCCAGGACGAAGGGCTTGTCGGCAAGGGGCAGGTCAACGAGGGCGCTGTTTCGACGCGTCTGGGCATGGCGGGCTGGCCGGCCGAAGGCGAAGAGCTTCAAATCCAGCGCGACATCGCCCTGTGCCGTCTTACGGGCACGCCTTTGCATCTTCAGCACGTTTCCTCCCGGCGAGGCATCGACATGGTTCGCCGCGCCAAAGCAGAGGGCTTGCCTGTCACCTGCGAGGTAACGCCGCATCATTTGTTCCTTACCGAAGAGGCCATCGGCGCTGATTACAACACGAATCTGAAGGTGAATCCGCCGTTGCGCACGGCAGATGACAACGATGCTCTGGTCGAAGGAATTCTCGACGGCACCGTGGATTGCATCGTGACCGACCATGCGCCTCATGCCGCGTGGGAAAAAGACGTGGAGTTCGAAGAGGCCCCCTTTGGGATGACGGGCATAGAAGCTTCCCTGGGTTTGGTGATTACGCAGCTTGTGGCACCCGGCGTTATCACGTTCGAGCGGATGGTCGAATTGATGGCGATCAATCCCCGACGCATCTTGTGCCAGGAAAAAGTTGCCTTGATGCAGGGGTGCACGGCCGACCTGACCATCATCGATCCGTCATGCTCTTGGACGGTGGGCGAGGATGGCTACGAGAGCAAATCGACCAACTGCGGATTCGAAGGCGCCGAACTTGTGGGTCGGGCAACCGACACGTATGTGGGCGGATATGCGACCATGCAGGACGGCGCTATCGTCGAATAACCGTCCGTTCAGGCGCAACTGTTGCGCCATGGTATGTTGAAAGGTGGTGCGATATGGCGGATTCGAAGCTTATCGAGGAACGCGCACTCGTCGTTTCCAACGAACAGGTTGACAAACGGCTGTATTTCACCGTGCTGGAAAGCCCGCAGATCGCCGCAGCGTTGTGCCCGGGTCAATTCGTGCACATGCAGATTCCGGGCATGCCCGACAAGATTCTGCGCCGGCCTTTTTCCGTGTACGCGACCGATCCTGGATCGGGAACGCTGAAGATTCTCTACCAGGTGGTCGGATCCGGCACCGAAGTCTTGAGCAACGTCGTTGCAGGCGCCCATTCCAGCTTGATAGGGCCTGTCGGCAACACGTGGACTCCACCTGCGGGAGCGCGTGCGTTGCTTGTGGGAGGCGGTGTCGGCGCCGCCCCTTTGTTCATGCTCGCACAGCAGCTTTCAGAAGCAGGAAGCGGATTGTGCGTAGTGCTGGGGGCTCAGACGAAAGACGCGCTCGTTGCATACGACGACTATTGCGCCCTTCCGGGGGTCCGTGTGGTGGCCGCCACTGACGACGGCTCGTTCGGGCATGCCGGATTCTGCACGCAGCCTGCCCAGGAAGCGATGGATTCGGGCGAATTCGACTATGTGGCGGCATGCGGACCCGATCCGCTCATCCGCATCGTGGCGGGCATGGCAGCGGACAGGAGCCTGCCTTGCCAGGTGTCGCTCGAGCGCCGCATGGCGTGTGGGGTCGGCGCGTGCCTTTCGTGCGTCGTCGACACTGTACATGGAAAGAAGCGCTGCTGCGTCGATGGACCTGTTTTCGAAGCATCGGAGGTGGTGTGGCAATGAGCGAGGTGAACATGTCGGTCAACCTCGGCGGTTTGGTTATGAAAAACCCCGTCACTGTCGCTTCGGGCACGTTCGCTGCCGGTCGTGAGTACAACGACTTCTTTGATGTGTCCATGCTTGGCGCCGTAACCACGAAGGGGGTCTCCCTCAATGGCTGGGAGGGCAACGACAGCCCGCGCATTGCGGAAACGGCCAGCGGCATGCTCAATTCCATCGGGTTGCAGAACCCCGGCGTCGCTGTATTGCGCGAAAAGGACCTCGGCTGGCTGGAAGGTAAGGATGTGCCCGTGATCGTGAACGTGTCCGGACACAGTCGCCAGGAATACGTCGATGTGATCGAGGCTCTCGAGGGCGACGACCGGGTCGATGCGTACGAGGTTAACATCAGCTGCCCCAACGTCGACGAGGGGGGCATGACGTTTGGTACCCACGTGCCGAGCGTGGAAGCGGTGGTGTCGTCGTGCCGCGCCGCTACGAAACGGCCGCTGATCGTGAAGCTGTCGCCCAACGTTACCGACATCGCAGAAATCGCACGCGCTGCCGCCGATGCCGGCGCAGATGCGCTGTCGCTCATCAACACTCTGCTCGGCATGGCGATCGACGCCCGTACACGCAGGCCGCAGCTTGCACGTGTGGTCGGCGGCCTTTCAGGCCCTGCAGTGAAGCCGGTGGCGCTGCGCATGGTGTGGCAAGTTCATCAGGCGGTTTCCGTGCCCGTTTTGGGCATGGGAGGCATCAGCACGGGAATCGACGCCGCCGAGTTCATGCTGGCCGGTGCCACAGCGGTCGCGGTCGGAACCGCGAACTTCGTCAATCCTCGTGCGGCCGCCGATGTCGCCGACGGATTGCGTGCGTACTGCATAGAGCAAGGCATTTCGGACGTGAACGACCTGATAGGAGCACTTGAATGCTAGAATTCGCCAACATCGAACCGCGTGAGCGCGTCATCGTCGCCCTCGATTGCGACATGTCGCAGGCGCTCGATCTTGCCGACGTTTTGCAGGGACATGCAAAATGGCTGAAGGTGGGGATGACCCTGTATTACGCGCAAGGTCCCCGTATCGTGAACGAGCTGAAGGGCATGGGCTACAACATCTTCCTCGACCTGAAGTTCCACGACATTCCCCATCAGGTGCGCGGCGCAGCCGCATCGGCTACGCGCAACGGCGCCGACATGATCACCATGCATGCCGTCGGTGGCGTGGATATGATGAGGGCGGCTCTCGAAGGCGCCCAGGGCGCCGCAGATGATTTCGGCCTCGACGTTCCCGTCACGCTTGGCATCACGGTGCTCACGAGCATGGACGCGACGTCCCTTTCTGCGTGCGGCGTCGAGCGTCCCCTGGAAGATCAGGTGTTGGCCATGGCATCTCTTGCGCGCGATGCCGGATTGGCCGGCGTCGTCGCTTCTCCTCAGGAGGCGAGTGCGCTGCGTGCAGCCTTGGGCCCCGAGGCGTTCATCGTCACGCCGGGTGTGCGTCCTGCGGGATCTGCGCGAGGGGATCAGCAGCGGGTTGCCACACCGGCGCAAGCCTTCGAGGCGGGGGCGTCGCACATCGTCGTTGGCCGTCCCATTACCGAGGCAAGCGATCCTCTTAGGGCCTTCGAGGATATCGCATCAACGCTCCAGGATGGGTAGCGTGTGAAGATGCTGTTTTGCAAAATGGCTGCTCACTTGTGAAAAAGAGTTTCAACTACCTTCTCGTTGTGATACGATATCGGCAACGTTGTAGGAAACAAAGGAGTTCTTATTATGGCTATACCTCAGTTGAGTCAGGAAGAGCGTCAGGCTGCGCTTGAAAAGGCCAAGGCTGCACGTATTAAGCGCGCGCAGGTGCGCGACGACCTGAAGTCTGGCAAGCTGACCTTGAAGAAGGTCCTCGGCATGAAGGACGATCCGGTTGTGGGCCGCATGAAGGTTTCCACGCTCATCGAAACCCTTCCTGGCTACGGCAAGGCCAAGGCCGAAAAGATCATGAACGAGCTTCACATCGCCGAAAGCCGCCGTCTGCGTGGCCTGGGCGAACGTCAGGAAGCCGCTTTGCTGGAGCGCTTGAGCTAAGTGTCCGCCGGCAATCTCTTTGTGATATCGGGGCCATCAGGTGCTGGAAAAGGCACGCTGGTGGCCCGTGTTTTGGAGCGGATACCTTCGAGTTGGGTGTCCGTTTCTGCGACGACCCGTGCTCCGCGCGATGGGGAAGTGGATGGCGTCCATTACCACTTCCTTTCCGATGTCGAATTTGACGAAATCGCCGATAA
>CAMORQ010000014.1 GCA_946623915.1 uncultured Coriobacteriaceae bacterium
GTGCACCTTTTCGCCGTCGGCGATGTTGGCCGTCGTCGGCTTGATGCTGTTCGCAATCTCGATGCGCTCGATTTCGTGCACAAATTCATCGCGCGTCTTCGCGTTTATCTTCAGATTGCGGTAGAACGCCTCCTTGGGGATACGCTTTCCCACTTCGGTTGTGCTGGGCAGGCCGAGCACTACTTCACCACCAAGAAGCAGATGAGCTCGAAATCTTCCAGGCCCGAGATGTCGTTTTCCAGAAAACTGGTCGTTCCCTCGGTAAAGAAGCTGTCCAGGTCGGTTTCGCCCTTCGATTCGATGATGGACCCAACGGCCGCTTCCAGCAAGTGCGAAGGGCCTTCCATGTTCTTGCCGTTGCGTGTCTGCTTGTTGAATGCGTCGCACAATGTCTTATCAGGCGCGCTTTTACCTTTGCAGAGTAGACGCATCTCGTCGAGCACCGCCTTGGGCTCTAAGTGGCCGTGCAGGATTTCGCCACTATCCTTCGCGTACACAAGATAGAACGGGTGCAGCTGGTTCTTGCGCTGGATGTTCACCCCCTGGTTCACATTGCGCAGCACGAACAGAATGCCGGGGTCTTCGCCTGCCACCACAGCATGCAGACCATGGGGCATGCTATCTATGCCAGGATTATCGTTGTGGTAGTCCACCAGGTCCATGCGGAACTCGTTCAGGCCCAGGTCCGTAATAGAAGCGGCACCCGTGGCATCTTCCAGGTCGATTATCTCGTCCTGCATGCGGAGCAGCTGCATTTCGCGGTATTCCAAGTCGCCCTTTTCATCCGGATTGAGCAAGTCGTCGTCGCCAGTGGATGTCATCACCGTCACGCGCATGCGCTCTTCCACGCGACTCTTCAGGCGAATGTATTCGTCCAACTCCACATCAGGCCAGTAGTTCACCAACTGGATGCAGTCGTTTTTGGACCCGATGCGATCGATGCGGCCGAAGCGTTGGATCACACGCACGGGATTCCAGTGGATGTCGTAGTTGATCAGATAATCGCAGTCCTGCAGGTTCTGTCCTTCGGATATGCAGTCGGTGGCTATGAGCACGTCAAGTTCGCGTCCGTCGCCGGGCAGCACCACATCGCGTTCTTTCGATATGGGAGAAAACAGGGTAAGCAGCGTGTTCATATCTTTCGGCGTCTTGGCCAACGTGCTTGTTGGGGAATCTTTGCCAGTAATCATGCAGGTTTCCAGACCCAACTTCTCTTTCAAGTAGGGTGCCAGATTCTCGTACAGGTAGCTAGCAGTATCGGCAAAAGCCGTGAACACGATGACCTTGCGATTTCCTGGATTGATAGGGTCTGCCACCTTGCCTGCTATCTGGTCTTTCAGGTCGGTCAGCTTCGCATCGTGTTCGGGCGTGATGTCCTGCACCATGGAGATAAGCAAGTCCAGCTGGTCCAAATCGGCTTTCAAGTCGCGCTGCCAGCTAATGTAGTCCAGGTCTGCTATTTCGTACTTGCTTTTGCCGCCGACTTCGAACAGGCCCAGTTCGCTGTCTTCGTCGTCTAGGTCCATGCCGGCAGCATTGGCTAAGTCGGTGAACGTGCTGGATGTGCCCGATGCGACAAACTCGTCTATGGCTCCGTCTACCTCTGCTACGTTGGCACGCACTTTGCCCAACGTGAGCATGAAGGAGTGCACCGAGCTTTCCAAACGCTTGAGCAGGTTCGTGGCCATCAGTCGATGCAGGCCCGATTCGCGCCCTGCGAGCGTGAGGTTGCCGCCACCTCCGCGATCGGTGTATTTCGCCACGCGACTTGGCAACAAATAGCTCGAAGGCATGTAGACGCACAACGACAGGTCTTCCAGGGCCTGATAGATTTCGTGGTAGTTGATGGCGCCTTCCAGCGACGTTAACTGCGCGCGCTTCGATATGGGCTTGTTGCGCTCCGGAAAGGGGCCAAGCGCGTTCATGTCGTAGTGGCGCTGAATATGCTTGCGGCTGCGCGCCACCGTCACCTGGTCAAGCAGGCGGAAGAAATCGAAATCAAGCATGCCAGTAAGCGCATCGGTCGTGCGCTCTTCCACCGGCAGCTTGTCCCATGAGTTGAAAGACGCTTGAGCCCGACGGAACACCCCGTCCATGTCGTTTTCGAGCCCCAGCTTCACTGCCCAGGCAGCAGGGTCATCATCGTAGGCAAGCTTCAGCTGGTAGTACAAATCATAGAAGCGATTGTTCACCGGCGTTGCGGAAAGCATGAGCACCTTAGTTTTCACACCTTCGTGCACTATCTTGTTCAGTAGACGGGTGTAGCGGTTTTCGCCACCTTCCTGCACATTGGCACTCGCGGGGCCGTTGCGGAAGTTGTGGGATTCGTCGATTACCACTAGATCGTAGTTTCCCCAGTTGATGCGCTCGATGGGCAGGCCAGTTATTGTGTCGCCACTGTTGCGCGAAAGGTCGGTGTGGAACAGCACGTCGTAGCGCAGCTGATCGGCAGCCACAGGGTTGTTCACCAGGTTGCCACGGAAGGTAAGCCAATTGTCCTTCAGCTTTTTGGGGCACAGCACCAGCACGTTGCGGTTTCGGCTTTCGTAGTACTTGATCACCGCAAGCGCAGTGAAGGTTTTGCCCAAACCGACACTATCCGCCAAGATGCAGCCGTTGTAGGTTTCCAGTTTGTTGATGATCGACACGGCCGCATCGCGCTGAAAGTCGTAAAGCTTGCCCCAGATAAGGGACTCCTTGTAGCCGGTCGCTGCGTTGGGTAATACGTCTTCGGAAATGTCGTCGAGAAATTCGTTGAAGATGTTAAACAGGGCCAGGTAGTAAATGGTCTCAGGAGCGTTTTCGATGAACGCGGCTGTCATGGAGTCGATGACCTGTTCGGTTACATCCTGCAGTGCGGCATTGTCGTTCCAGGCGCGTTCAAACTGCTCCAAGAACGTGGTTGCCATGGGGGCGTCCACGCCGTGGATCATGGTGTAGGCAGAAGAACCTGGTTTCGTGCCAAGCCCTGTAGTAGTAAGTCCATCAAACGGGAAGTAGACGAACTGGCCATCTGCGTTTTCGATTCCAAAGAACGGCTGCATCCCCTGCGAGATGTTAAATGACTTGAACTTAGCTTTCTTTTTGATCCACTCGACGCACTCCTTGGCAATGGCCTTTTGGGTGAGTTCGTTGCGCAGTTTGATTTCGAATTCGGTGCCGTAGATGCTTTTCTCGCGCTTCAGGCGGGGGATGTAGAACTCGCGCTCCTGCTTGTCCACCTGATCCTTCAGGTAGGTGGGCTCGGTGTAGATGAAACGGAACTCTTCGCACGCTTCAAGTTGACTACGCAGTTCTTCGAACCCGTACATGGAAAAGTACGCTGCTGCCACAGCAACTTTGTCGCTGGCCTTCAGACGCGCAACCATGTCGTCGTAGACGATGCTGGTTCTGTTGTCGAAGGTAGTCTGTTCCATTGCGTGCTCTTTTCGCTTGACGATACATCTATTATGAACCATTATCAGGCGCCACCAACCCCGCAATCGCATCCAACTGCGCGGCGATTCCCGCGAACTCCTGACCCAGGTCCAGCGTGTAGCAGCTGAACGTATGGTCCAGCTCCTGCCAGGTTTCATGCAGGGCGGCGTCGCGGTCGGTTAGGGCGTAGAGCAGCATGCCAGACACGTCGCATTGCGTGCCGTAGGCGGCGTGCATTACGTAGCTTTGTATCTGGTTCAGGTTCGCGGGCGAGAGCATTTCCTTGTCGTGATGGGTGGTCAGAATCTTACCGTAGCATTTCGTGTCGATGATCAGCATCCTGCCGTCGCGCTCCAGCGTGATGTCGGTGCACAGCTTGGGCAGGAACTCCGGAGCGCCTTCCGATGCGCCGCGGTCGATCACCTTCGCGGATGCGTTCAAGTCGGGGTGCTCGCGTTTGAAGTACGCCAGCACGAAGTTCTCGTAGAGCGCGTGCAGCTTCTGGCTGTCGTTGAATTCCGCCAGCTTCACTTCGCCCGACTCCGTGGTCAGCAGCAGGTCGTGCAGCACCATGTAGCACACGTTCATCAGCAGCCGGTAGCCTGCGTTGTTGCGATGGTAGCGCAGGGCCGACCACTCCACGCGCAGCGGGTCCACCTGCCCGATGCCGCCCATTGCCATAACCGACCGTTTCAGGTCTTCCCTGCGCTGCTTGGACACGTCCGCGCTGCTCACCAGCAAAAGAGCCGTGGTCTTCAGGATGCGGTTCTTGTAGGTGTCTTCGTTGAAGTCATCGTAGACGCAGGCGATGTCGGTGCACTGCGCCATGCGGTTGCGCGCCGTTTCGCGCATGTCAATCCGTCCGCGCACCGTCTGCAGGTTCTCTTCGATTTCCTGATAACCGCGTTCGAGCCCGCGCTTGCGCTGCGCCGAAATGCCGATGGCCAGGATTGCGGCCATCAGATCGGCCAGGTTGTCAAACCGTTCGTGCCGTAGGCTCGCATAGTCTTGAAGGTCCAGCGCGTTGAAGGCGTAGGCCATCATGTAGTAGATGTTCTTGATGACCACGCTGTCTTCGGCAGTCACGCTCATTTGACGGCGTCCTCCAGCTTGCGGACCTCTTCTTCCACCTTGCCTGGGTTGTCGAACCAGTACTCTTCGATAAGCGGCGCCAGTTCGTACTTGATAATAGATTCGGCCACATCGGCGGGCGCGTCCTCCCCCACGCAGAAGTAGCTGTGCCCGATGCGGAACCCACGGCCGAGGGCAGGGTCGGCGGCGATGGTTTCGTTCAGCGCGGACACGGCACCCACCAGCGCCACCACGCCTTCGCCACCCTTCGCGCTTTCCGCCAGGAAGTTCGGGTGCACCAGCGCAGGCTCCATTTCGAAAAACGCGAAGCGGCGGCGCAGCGCATAGTCGATAAGCGCCAGGCTTCGGTCAGCCGTGTTCATCATACCGATGATGTAGACATTTTCTGGCACCGCGAAACGTTCCTGGGCCACAGGAATGATAACGGCATCGCCGCGGTGGTCGGCCTCGATCAGCATGAGCAGCTCGCCGAACACCTTGGATATGTTGGCGCGGTTGATCTCGTCGATGATGAAGAAGTGTGCCTCAGTCGGGTTCGCCTCCGCCCGACGGCAGAAATCGACGAACACGCCAGGGACCGTGTCGAACCCGCCGGCGTCGTTCGGGCGGTAGCCATACACAAAGTCGTCGTAAGCAGTGCTCTGGTGGAACTGCACCATCTGCACACGCGACGCGTCTTTTGCACCCATGAATGCATAGGCCAGACGCATAGCCGCAAAGGTCTTGCCGGTACCAGGCGCCCCCTGCAGAATCAGGTTCTTCTTGCGCCGCAGCAGTTCTTTCATTTCGAACAGGTCTTCGGAATGCAGAAACACTTCGGCCAAGAAGTCCTGATCGGCATAGGACGGGTATGCGCTCGTCTCCATCTCCAGAGGAGCCTCCTCGCCTAACGGCTCCGTCTCTTCTTCAGGTGGCCAGTCATAGGCGGTTGCGAAGAAGATGACATCCTGCACGAGCAGATGGTGGCTTGGGTCGACGTCTCGGTATTCGGGGGCGAGAAGGTTGTCGCTTTCCTGGATAAGCTCCGGGTAGTCCGCGTTCAAGACTTCGAGCAGCTCTTCGCATAGCTCGGAGTATTCGATCAGCTTGTCGAATTTGTTGCCGGGGACCTTCACGCCGACCCGCTTGGCGAAGCGACGGTACATTTCAGCCTTGTAGAGGTAGTGCTTTTCTGGGTGCGCAAACGCCAGGTAAACACTCATGGCACGAGCATCCTGGTACGTGTTGGCCGCCGGCTTTTCTCCGATGGCTTTCATCTTTTCGTTGCGCGCTGCATTGATTTGATTCGTGGCCTGGGAAAAAGTTTCGAGCCGATCGCGCAGAGGCTTGCGTTCATCAAGCAAATCGGCGAGCGCGGCGCGGGTTTCCTCCGGGTAGTCTGCAGCGTATATCACAAGCATGCCGGAGGGAAAATACTGACCGCCGAGCAACAGATTGCTTGCCTTCGCTAGCGACGCCTTGACCATATCCGCAAGGTTTTCCGCATCGAGGTTCCAGTGCTGCTGGAAACAGTAGGTTGCTTCCCATTTATAGAGCTCGTTCGGCCGCGTTTCGTTTAAGCGCTTAGCGTATCGCGCAATGATCCTACCCAGCTCTTCCCTGTCCATCGTTTGCATAAGGCATTCCAATCAGTCGGTTGCACATAAGTATACCCGCGCGAAATCGCTGGGTTCGTGATTAATGCTGGCCGGTCTGCACGAGCGCATCGCGCGCTGTACAAGGAATGACCCCAAACTCAATCACACGGGGTGAGCGAGTCGGCATCCCACTACCAGTCAAACTCCGCCACTGCGTACTCCACGTCAGGGCGCCACGTGGGGAACCCCTGGTTGGCTGCAATTTGATGCAGCGATACAACCACCTTCGATACGCTCTCTGAAAACAACTCCAGCGAAGCTTTCGTGCGCTCACCCGCCGCCTCGAAGGGCCGTTGATGAGAGCCCCGCAAAGACTTAATCACGCAGGGTGGGTGAGTCGCTGCAATGTCCGCACAACCAGGAGCTAGAACCTTACTCGTACCTACCCGAACCCGAAGATACGAGCTCGGCGGTTACCTTCGCCTGCGGAATCCTTTTCAGGCCCTCTGCTGCTTGGCCACCAGGAACTACTAGGAGCTACTAGGTCCTCGAAGCACTAGAAAGCGGTCGGGCAGGTTCCGGAGAATAGCTCGCGACTCCCTGGAACAACCACTTCGATCAGCTTTAGCGTAGTCTACCTGGACAACCATCAAAAACGAACCACGCCCCTCTGCGCCACGCAACAGAGACCAGACGGAAAACTTCGTCATCCGCTAGGAACAGCCTCATGCTTGAAAATGCACAGGAACGCTTACACCGCTTCTAGCGCCGCAGGTTATCTTTGCCCATACTGCGCGAGACGACCAACCCAACCATACCGAGAACTAACGAGACGAGAGCAAAAACGCTAAGCAGGCCTGCACCATCTTCTGTTTTTGCCGTGCTCTTTGAAGTCGATGCTGTTGTCGATTTCGTCGAAGCACTCGCCGTGCTTCTGCTTGCCGATGATGCCGCATTCGATTTCACCGATGAATTTGCTTGCGAGCTTTTATCGGAAGACGACGAGGCTCCCGAAGCGCTGGAAGACGAACTCTTTGAGCCCTTATCACTAACGGCAGAGCTGCTGGACGCTCCACCCGAATCCGCATTATCAGTTTCACCAGCTTTTGAAGGCCCGGCTTTTTTATGAGAAATAATTACGGTCATTCCATCTTGCCCAATCGACACAAGTGGCATGTCGTCAGGCTGCTGAGTGACGCTTCCGTCTTTCGACGCAACAACTGAGACGGGGCTAGCATTGCCTACAATTGTCAGTTTTTTGTCATTGTCGAATGCGATGATAGGAGTAGATTCGAGCGCGTCGTAGCCTTCAGGAGCTTTAGTTTCGGCGAGCCTGTATTCATACGGTTTCCCATCGATTTCGTCTTTATAGAGAAGGTCGGAGAAGGATGCTTCACCAGTAGAATCGGCGCTCGCCTCTTTTTTCTGTTGCCCGATCATCCCACCCTGGGCCATGGTTTCAGGAATGCCCACCATAAAGAAGCCTTCCAGAGCAAACGCCGCACCTGGAAGTGGATTGCCACTCTCATCTACGCTGCAGACCTTGATTACGGTCGGATTGTACTCGTACGGCAGCCCTTCGTTCGTTATTGTCACAGTAGAAAAGGAGGATGAGAAATTGTCACTGGGGTCCCCCACAATAACAGCTCGGGGGTTGCTGCCACCAGCAGCTACAAACACAAGCGAGCCATCTGCTTTTGCATGACCATATGGTGCCTGGGTCTGAGTAAGGACGTATCGTTCTCCAGAGATAAAGCCAGACACTTCTTCTCCATCAATCAACTGCTGCGTTAGTGCTACTTCTTTTGTATTGCCATCAGCGAACTTGCCAGTTATTTCGATTAGCGCCTGATCGCCTTCGGCAATCATTCCGCCATCGGCACTCCGCCAGTCGAAATGCAGCGTTAGTTCCTGTGCAGTAAAGGCTATTGTGTTGCCATCAATAACACCATCGCCTGAATCTTCAAACCATGGGGTTATCGAACCATCACCCTGAATGGTGAAGACTGTACTCAACTCACTAATATCGGTAGTGGTCCCTTGCGCAATCTCGTAGATGCTATATATATTGCCGGCACTGAGACCGACTTCGGAAAGGGACACCTGGCCGTTTTCGTCTGTTGGCCCCAGTGTCTTCATTGCAGTTGACCCATCCGCAAAAGAGTTTGTGTCTTCACTGTAGGGGGCAACGGCAAAATAAGCGCCCTGCACCGGACTCCCTTTGTATGTTTTCGCCACTACGGCATTGGTCTCTACCGCTTCGACAGCGCTAGCCATGGTCGGAAGGGCCATGAAAAGCAACAACAACATTAAGGAAAAGATGGCTGTCTTCTTTGCAATCTGCATTTATGCATCCTCCGTATTGACTATGGTAATACACCGCGCTCAATTATATGGCGGGAGTCATTTGTATACAACGCAAAGGTGGACCCGAACGATTTATTAATGAGACACCATATGAAGCTTCATCAGCATTTGGTTTTGAGCCAACACGTAGAATTCCAAGTTGCGGTCACTCGGAGATACCCTCGTGCTATCACATCCCACGTTTCTGCATCGCTACCGACGAAACAAACCTGGACCGAGGGGCTGGAAGAACTGGCGGGGTACTACGTGGTCAGTGACAGCTCGCTAGGCATCTAGCGAAAAAGTCATTCGCGGACCCGGGGCGCCCTTTGACGCGCCTCCCGTTGCCGTCTCCACCGTAGCATCCGCTTCTTCTATACTTAACGAATGCGAGACAGCAAAGGAGCAGACCTGACAACGTCGTCCAACACAGCCCAAACCAGCAATTCGTTTTTCAAACGATGGGGGATTTACTTCGCCAAGGCGCTGGCTCTGGTTGCCTTCCTGTTCCTGATGAGCAAGGCGCTGCCGAACATGCCGCCGATCGCTATCGGTGTTTTCTGGGTTCTCTTCAGCATTGTCTCCGCTGCAGGACTCACCTACCACTCCATGATCGAAAAGATTCTCAAGCGGCACAAATACAAACCCGGCAGTTTCCTGGCCCACCTGAACGAGGGTAGGGCCTTGCGAACGGGCGTCAACTACGTTATTGCCGCAATCGCTGCTGCTGGGCTGCTTATCAAGGCACCCGCCTGGGGTACAGCCGAATGGGTGCTCGCCCTGCTCGCGGTTCCTGGGTACATGCTGGTCTACATCGCCGTAGGCAAATGGGTTGAAACGCAGTACGAGCCAGACTATCAAACATCGAGTACGGTGTTCATCAGCGTCATCGTGGCATTCATGCTGCTTTGCCTTGCTGCCGTGATTGTATCGATGGCCATCCCCGGCCCCACCTACGCCACGGCGTCGGAGGCGTATTCGGCTGCAGACAACTTTTTGTCCGACTCCTCCTCGGCGATTCTGTCCGAATTTGCGATGCTGTCTTCCTTCCTGTCCTGGGTGCCCGACTACGCCATTTCGAAAGCCAGCGTGTCCCATCCACTGTGGATATCGCTGTTGCGCGCATTTTTCATCATGTCTCCCATGTTCGGCCTTGCGTCACTTTTTGGCACGTGCGCAATCGAACAGCAGGAGCTGAAGCGCATCTTCTTGCCGCTTGCAAGTGACGCTTCGACAAAGATACGGAAGGTCACGGTGGCCAAGTATGCGATCGTGCCTGCCATTCTGTCCGTACTCCTGTGCGCAGGATTCGCATACGCCGACAACAAGGTAGGCGAAACAATACAGACCGGGGAACATACTTTTGTCGTGCGGATTATCCACGATGCAATCAACATCGTCGTGTACGAGATGGATGGCAAGTACCTTGACACGCACGCCGTGGAAGGGACCCTCGAGGAAATAAAGGCCGAATCCCAGAAGCTAAGCGACGAAATGAAGGAAAAGCTGGTCAAGTTCGCCACCGACTCATCCAGGATACGGCGGCAAAACGTGGACAATTACCTCGAGTGGTACTATGGGCTACCCGGCTCCTTCGAGCGTTTGGTGCAGTCAATTGGGGGGAGCGATGACGCGGCCGTCGAAGACAAGTTCCTCTCTTACATAGATGAAGGCATAGACTCCACACAGATCGATAAGGACATCGACGAGTACAACAAGCAAATCGAGCAGCTTGAAAGAGACTACAACGCCCAGCTAGAGAAGTGCGAGATTAAAGACGTACCCGAATCGATCGTGATGGTTGAAAAGAAGGTAAAGCCAGAACAGCTGCATGCTATGGCGTTCAAACCATCGGAACGCTTCGTTACCGTAATGGACGAGTCGGGGATCGGTATAGCAACGACGATTGGTGCCATGTCGGTAATAGGAGGCTCGGCCGTCAAGCTTACGGGGAAACTGCTTTTCAGGGGCGTTCTAAAGGGCGCAACCATGCTGGCGCGCGCCAACATCGTCGCAGGTGTTGTGCTAACAGGGATAGATTATTTGCTGTTGCAGTCTGGGGAGCAAGAGGGACAACTTAACCGAGAAGAGCATCATGCGGCTATCATGGCCGAAATCGACAAGCAGTACGAGGATACACTAGACAAGCTCAATCAGTGGCAAACCGATTCGGCCGCAGAGCCCGCAAACCAAGAAGCCGCATGACAGGCTACGTAGGGTCTAGACTCAGTCACGCAGGGCAAACGAGTCGCACGCCCGGAAAACACCACACATGCAGCAGTCGAGTATTCGGCTCAATTGCCGTAGAATGTAGCCGCAAGTTCTTAGAGGGACCTCCACGGTAACGCGTTGTGCAAAACAGATACACAGGAGACATAGGCGATTTCAGCAAGCTGGGGCTGCTTCGGGCCTTGCGGGCGGCGGGCTTCTCGATTGGGCTCAACTGGTACCTTACGCCGGACGAGTCGCACAACAACGATGGGCGCCACGTGAGCTATCTCCGTCAAGACGAGTACCGCGAATGCGACGAGGGCCTCTGGGTCGCGCTCAAGGCCATTGTCGAGGCCGACGAGCGCGAGGTGCGCCACATGGAAAACGGCGGGATCCTGCGTGCGTCGTTCTTCTCCGAATGCCTCGATTTCACCATACGCGACGGCGGGATGGAGCGCAGGTGCATGCCCAGGGCCGGAAGGTCCGCACGCCGCAGCGAATGGTTCGCGCGGTCGCTCGACGCCATAGCCGGGAAAGACATCGTATGCGTGGACCCCGACAACGGCCTGGTCGTGCCGTCGGCTGTGGGCCGACCGAAGGAGAACAAGTACGTCTTACCAGAAGAGCTCGCCGCCTACTACGCCCAAGGGTCCACGGTCATCTACTACCAGCACAAAGCGAGGCGCAAGGACCCATTCTACGCCCAACAGCTCGAAAGGCTGCTTGGAAGCCATCCTTTCCCCGACGCATCCGGGTTGGCTTTGAAATACAAGAAAGTCTCCCAGCGCTACTACATGTTCATCGTCCAACCGAAGCACAAGAAGTCGGTCGAGCGGGCCCTAGAGAGCATGCTCGCAACCCCTTGGGGCAACCACTTCAGCTTGCTTTGATCCAACACTGTTAGGGGCAGAATGGCGCCAAGCTGCTCTCGATTATCTCTGCCATTCCCCCACCCACCTGCCTAGCTCGCAGCTAATATCGCCCATCGCTGCTCGCTTATAATAGGTGGCATCTAGCAGCGTGAAAGCAGGTACGTAATGGCAGACTCATTGCAACTCGATTGGTCCAACCTCGAACAGCTGCTCCGGCTGGCACTTGATTACAAAACGAAGCTGGACGCCCGGGAAAGCATCGACCTCCGTGAAGCCATAGACGATGTCGGTACTGCGGTGGGGATCGAAGATGTCGATGCGTTCGTGCACGACAAGGTCAACAACGCCATGCATGACGGTCTCAACTTTGCCTTCGAGGGCGACGCTGTCGATGCCCTTGCTGCACCCTTCGTCGAAAACTGCGTGCCCATAATGAACCAGGTACTTGCTTTCACCCAGGGCAAGGAAACGCCGGCAGAACTCTTCGACGCGCTCGAGACGTTCCGCATTTCGAACACGACAAATATCGAGGCCGCGCTTAAAAACGCGCTCGGCGTACCGGACGGCGTGGACAAAACACTTGCAGACAAGTTCGGCCCTTACCTCGTCTCCATCTACTGCCTTGCGGCGACCTACAAAATCTACGAGAAGGCCGCCCGCGACGCAGCGATTGCCAAGGAGCGCAGAATCGAAGCCGAGCGCCTTGCCGCCGAAACGATGGCCCAACTTAAGGCCCAGCGCGCCGAAATGGACCAAATACTGAACACCTACCTGCTCGACCGGCTTGTCCCCTTCAGCGCAGGCGTTACCGCCATGGACAAGGCCATCATGGAAAACGACGACGATGGGTTTATCCGCGCGAACGAAGAGCTCTGGCAGGTCTTCGGCCGTACGGCGCAGTACCACAATGCCGCAGAGTTCGACGAGCTTATGAGCTCCGATGAAACCTTCAAGCTCTAGGAGGCACCATGGCATTTTTGAAAAACATCAACATCGATGCGCTGAAGGGCACCATAGAAGCAGGCGTCAAGGCGGCCCAGGAAGGGCTGGAAGACGGCGCCAAGCTTGCGCAGCAGAAAATTGGCGAAGGCGTGAAGGCCGCCCAGGATGGTGCCGCGGGCCTGAGCGTCGACGACATCGTGCAAGGCGCCAGGAACGCCGTTGCGGCGGGCACCGCTGCCGTAGGGGACGCGGTGGGTTCGCTCGTGGGCAAGGACGACGAAGCACAGGAAGGCGCGACGTTCAAGGATTTCGTATCCCTGCTATGGTGTCTGGCTTCGATAGACGGCACCGTTTCGCCCGAGGAACGGGAGACCCTGCACCAGATAGCGAGCGAACTCGACCCCGAATACGCCGCCTACGCCACCGAGGTCGAGCAGGAGTTCGCTGCCAAGCTCGAGCGCACTGCCAGAGAGTTCGGGCAACCCAATGCCTCCAAGATCGAGGCGCAAAAGATTATCGAGGACGCCGCCCTTGGCGCAAGCGACGCGCGGCTGCTTTGTTGGAACCTGCTTGCGCTTGCCAATTCCGACGGGCTCGACGAAAGCGAGTCCGACTTCATCCGCTACGCGACCGA
The DNA here is from genome assembly GCA_946623915.1 of uncultured Coriobacteriaceae bacterium. GTDB lineage: Bacteria > Actinomycetota > Coriobacteriia > Coriobacteriales > Eggerthellaceae > CACXMZ01. Next base: position 13,092 of record CAMORQ010000014.1, read on the forward strand.
ACAGGCCGGCGTGGGCGCGGCCGCCTTCGACGAACTGCGCAACCACAGCGATGCGCTTGTCGAAATCCAGGGAACGATCGAGCATCTTAAGCTAAGCGGGCGCCCCTATGCGGAAATCGAGCCGCTCGTGGCCGAACTTACCACGCGCCAGCAAGTTGTGCTTGAAGCCATTCAGGCGCTTGTCACGGACAGGTAAGGAGTGAGCGATGCCATTGCCTTTGATGTTCATTATTCCTGCTGCCGTTACCGGAGTTGCAGGCGCCGGCAAAACCGTCAAGAGCGTGCTCGACAACCGACAGGCCAATCTGATAACCGACGACGCCAATGCCCGTGTGGAAGACGCGCAGGGCTACCTCGAGCGTTCGCGCGACTTGTGCGCCAACGCGCTTTCCAACCTGGGCGAAGAGAAGCTGTTCGTGCTGAACAATAGCATCGCGCAGTTCATTGAAAGCTTCGAGCAGATCAAGAACCTGGAGCTGGAAGAGTCGCTGGGTTTGGAGGAGTTGCGCAAGCTGCATATCGACAAAGAGTCCATGGCCGAATTGAAGGAGATGCAGCAGTTCGCCGCGACAGTTGCAGGCGGAGCAGCCGCAGGGATCGCAGGCGGAGCACTTACGGCCTTCGGGGCTTACAGCGCGGCGACGACCTTCGCAACCGCGTCGACAGGCACGGCGATTTCTGCGCTGAGCGGTGCGGCCGCATCGAACGCCACACTTGCATTCTTCGGCGGTGGTTCGCTGGCGGCCGGCGGTGCCGGCATGGCAGGCGGCATGATAGTGCTGGGCGGCCTGGTGGCAGGCCCCGCGCTTTTAGCCATGGGGCTGATCACGGGCAAAAAGGCCGATGAAAAGCTGGAAATGGCCCGCATCAACAGCGTACAGGCAGACGCCATCTGCGAGGAGCTGGGCAACTTCGCCTTCCAATGCGACGCCATCCGCAGGCGATCCGACATGTTCTACACCATGCTCGCACGGCTTGATGCCAGGTTCGTGCCGCTCGTGTTCGAGCTCGAGACCGTCCTGGAGGACGAAGGCGTCGACTACGCGCAATATTCACCTGAAGCAAAGAGCGTAGTGCTGCGTGCCGCGACCTTGGCGGGGTCCGTCAAGTCGCTGCTGGACACCCCCATCCTCACCGAAGAAGGCGCCCTAACCGCCGAGTCGGAGGGTCTGCTGGATGTGCTCGGCGTTTCTCTAGAAGGCGAGTAAGCATACCTGGCACAGGTACAACGTAGTGCAAAACAATGAAGAAATAGCCATAGTGAACTTAGTAAGCCAAGGCTTGAAAGGGGTTCCCATGCGAGCGAATCAGGTACGTATTTTCAAATGCACCCTAACCATAGCCGTTGCCGTTTATTCTCGCTTTTGTTAATCGGCTGTTCCGGAGGCGGAGAAGCTTCTGGCGAACTGGAAGTCAAAACAGCCACAACCCGCAGCGCGCAAAGTAATCAAGATGAAGGTACCTCCGAAGAGGCTACCAAGGAAGCGGAGAAAAAGAAGCTAGAGGAAGAGCAGGCTGCAAAGGAGGCTGAAGAGAAGGCGCGCGCAGAAGCCGAGGCTGCAGCCGCTGCTGCAGCGGCTGCAACAGCTGCCCAGGAGGCAACCGAAGCTCCTGACGAGGTTACCTATGTCGGCAATGCCAATACGCATAAGTTCCATCGCCCATCGTGTAGCTCCGTGGACGATATGAAAGAGTCCAACAAGGTTTTCTTCTACGGCGATCGCCAAGAGCTAATCGATAACGGCTACGAACCCTGCAAGCGCTGCAACCCGTAGTTTTCGACTTCCTTCCCATTGCGCGGCTCTGACACAGAGGGACAGCCACTTTTTACAAGCGTGTAG
>CAMORQ010000015.1 GCA_946623915.1 uncultured Coriobacteriaceae bacterium
CCGCCGTAACGAGCGCCTGGGCGGAACCGTTGTAGGTGGGGTTGGTAGGTACGGGCGCCTTGGTGACGGAGCTGTCAATCTTCTCGGCCGTAAATTCGATTTCTGCATATACTTCCTTGGGGCACCCTTACAACCGACATCACGGCCTGATTCACCGTCCGTGTAATGTTCAGCCACGACGTAGATCTCTCAGTTATCCACATACGTATTTTTTCTACCTTCACCGTACAGGCTTCGTCTGCGTAGAACTCTATGTACGAGGATGCCGTATACCACTGTATCTGTTTGTTCGTGGCATTCTCTGGCAGGACGGTTGCGGTCAGCTTTTCCGGCACGCCGACCTTAAGCGTAAGGGATGGCTTATCGAGCGTTGTTCCCTCGATAGCAACAACATCCGCCAGCGCCACGCGCGCTCCCAAGCTGGTCGAGATTCCCAGCACGAACGCGACGCCCAGAATCAAGCCAAGGAGATGCCTAGGTACCCCTCTGAACAAATAGCCATAATACCTCCCCTTTCTCGGCGCTTCGCGCTGAAGCTTCGCGGCCACCTACGCAGGCCAGCGGCGTTGAACTCATCCAGGCTACATTATCTGACTCCCCGCCTCGAAAGAAGGGAACTCCGGATTGTCATTATCCCCTTATAGGTTCCGCCGTTCAGGCGACGGGGGCCGACCCCGGTCGCGCCCGCCGGCCCCCGACACCTCTACTTCACGACTATGTTCACCAAGCGCGAAGGGATGACGATGGCCTTCACGACTTCCTTGCCGGCGGTATGGTCCGCTGCTGCAGCAAGCGCGGCAGAGCGGATGTCGTCTTCGGCGGCGTCGGCAGCCACGGTTATCTTCGCGCGCACCTTGCCGTTAATCTGCACGGCCAACTCGACCTCGTCGGCTTTGGCCAGCTCGGGATCGAAATCGGGCCACGGCTGCTTATGGACGCTGTCGTCGTGATCGAGGGCGCTCTGCCACAGCTCTTCTGCCCAATGGGGCGCTATGGGCGCAAGCAGCTTGACGATGGTTTCCGCAACGTCACGGCACAGCGGGCCGCCGGTTTCGCAGTTAATACGGTGTTCGGCTTCGCGCAGGCGCAGGAAATCGCTCGTTGCATTGACCAGCTCCATGATTGCGGCGAGCGCCGTATTGAAGCTGTATCGATCGAAATCAGCCGTCACCTTACCCACCACGCGATGACGTTCTCGTTTCATCTCCATCGCTTTGCCATGCGCGTTCAGTGCATCTGCCGTCGGGTCGAACAACGTGTTATCGCCAGCCTTGCCCACCAAGTCGTGCACCACGCGCCACGTGCGATTGAGGAACTTGTTTATGCCTTCCAGACCTTTGTCGTTCCAGAGCTTTTCCTTTTCCGGAGGACCTAGGAACAGCATGTAGGCGCGCACCACGTCGGCGCCGAATTCGTCGATCTTGTCTTCGGGCGAAACGACGTTGCCCTTGGATTTCGACATGACGTCGCCCTTTTCGTCGAGCACCATGCCCTGGCAAAGCAAGTTGGTGAAGGGCTCGTCGAAATCGAGCAGACCCATATCGCGGCACACTTTCGTGAAGAAGCGGCTGTAGAGCAGATGCAAAATGGCATGCTCGATGCCGCCAATGTATTGGTCTACCGGCAGCCAGGTGTTGGCTTTTTCGGACGCGAACGGGGCACTGTCGTTGCGCGGGTCGGTATAGCGCATGTAATACCAGCTCGAGCATGTGAACGTATCCATGGTGTCGGTTTCGCGGCGCGCCGGCGATCCACACTTCGGACACGTGCAGGCCGCGAACTTTTCATGAGTCGCCAACGTTTCGCCCGCAGCCAGATTGATGTCTTCGGGCAGCAACACGGGCAGCTGGTCTTCGGGCACCGGCACCACGCCGCAATGATCGCAATGGATGGCGGGAATGGGGTTGCCCCAATAGCGCTGGCGCGAAATGAGCCAATCGCGCAAACGAAATTCCACCTTGCGCCGTCCGGCTCCGGCCGACTCGAGCGCTGCGACGATGGCCGCTTCGCCTTCGGAATGCTTGCCGCCCTGCATGCCCGTGTAGTCGCCCGACTGCACCAGCGTGCCTTCGGCGTCCATGGCTGCCTCCCAGTCCACACTGGTGACCACACGGTCCTTCTGACCGTTAAGGCGCTCGAAGAGCGGATCGTCGTCTTGCAAGATGATGGGTGGAATGGGCAGATCGTACTTGCGGGCAAATTCGAAGTCGCGTTGGTCGCCGCAAGGAACAGCCATCACCGCTCCAGTGCCGTAATCTGCCACAACGTAGTCGGCCACCCATACGGGCACCTGCTCGCCGTTGACGGGATTGACCACGTAACGTCCCGTGAACACGCCATGCTTTTCGCGGTCGCCTTGGGCGCGTTCGACAGCGGACACCTTCTTGGCGGCCTCCACCAGTTCGTGCACCTCTGCTTCGTGACCAGCTCCCGCCACGAATTCTTCGAGTCCCGGATACTCGGGCGCCAGCAGGAAGAAGCTGCAGCCGAACAACGTATCGGCGCGGGTGGTGAAGACGGTTATCGTTTCATCGTTTTGACACTCGGCAGAAGAAGCCGAGTCTGCGATCGGAACAACCCGGAAGTCGACTTCGGCGCCTTCTGAACGGCCGATCCAGTTAGCCTGCTGCTGCTTAACGCGTTCGGGCCAACCGTCCAGCTGGTCCAGGTCGTCAAGCAACTGCTGGGCGTAATCGGTAATTTTGAAATACCACTGCGTCAAATCCCGCTTTTCCACTTCGGAATGGCATCGCCAGCAGGTGCCTTCTTCGACCTGCTCGTTGGCCAATACCGTCTTGCAGTCCGGGCACCAGTTCACTGGTGAATTCTTGCGCTCCACCAATCCGCGCTCCCAGAACTTCAGGAACAGCCATTGCCCCCATCGATAGTACTCGGGATCGCAAGCAACCACCTTGCGGTCCCAATCGTAGGAAAATCCCATGCGCTGAAAGCTGGCTTGCTGTGTGGCGATGTTTTCGTAGGTCCACTTAGCCGGATGGCTATTGCGCTTGATGGCCGCGTTTTCCGCCGGCAGGCCAAACGCATCCCAGCCCATAGGATGGAGGACATCGAATCCGCGCATGGTGGAATAGCGAGCTATCACGTCGCCATAGGTGTAATTGGACACATGCCCCATATGGATGTCGCCCGACGGATACGGGAACATCTCGAGGACGTACTTCTTCGGTCGGTCGCCGTCGTCGGACACCTTGTACGCATCAGCCGCCGCCCACGCTTCCTGCAGACGCGGCTCTATTTCATGCGGGTTGTATTCTTTCACTTGCTGCTCCGTCCTGCCTAAACAAAATGCTTGCCTATTATACGTTCAAGAACAAGGGCGGAGGCGGCGAAGACTTCCCTGCAACAAAAACAACGATGTGCGCAGCCTGAAAACGCGCTGATGGGCGCCGTTCGGTGCGTCGTTAATACGTTCTGATGTAATCCCGCACGTTGATGCCCATCGCTGTGGCGATGGCGACTATGGCAAAGGCGGCAACAACGCCGATAAGGATCCACACAAGATTGGCGCGCGCCCAATTCTGCTTCGACGCCTTCGTGTTCGAACCGAACGCCCAGACGAGCAGAAGGATTAAGTTCACAATGGGAATAGCCATGAGCAACAGCGTGACCACCCACTGCCCTGTTGTGGTGATGTCGCTGTCCCGCAGGGCCTGCTGTATCGGAAACTGCTGGGCGTACTGCTGCTGGGCATATTGCTGCTGGGCGTATTGCTGAGGTACCTGTCGTGGTTGAGCGTACTGTTGCGGGGGCATCTGCTGCGTGTGCGCGTTTTGTTGGTTGTACTCGTTCGCCATGGCAACACCTTCCGTTGAACCGTCGATTACCTTCAAGTATAGCGGCTTGAATGCCGTCTAGGCAAAGCGCAGTATTCGAAAGCGCTTGGCGAAAGTTCCAAAACAATGCCGACAATGCAGGGTGGTCAATCGTGTTGCATAATAGAGACACCACTATGAAAGGAACGACCATGACCATCGCTGTAAAAAGAATGGCACTCGCCAGCTGCACACTTCTGCTCGCGGCACTCCTTGCTGGCTGCAACTCGGGCGCAAGCGAGAAGACTGTGGTTGTCCCCGAGGGAGAATCCACCCCCACCATCACGGTCACTGCAAGCAGTGAAGTCAAGGTCGTGCCCGACAAGGCAGAAATCGGCTTGTCGGTTGTCACACAAGCTGCCACCGCGGAAGCGACGCAGGACGCAAACGCCACCAGCGTCAATGCTGTCATCGACGCGCTTAAGGGCCTTGGCGTCGACGAAAAAAGCGTCCAGACCACCAACACATGGCTCAACCCCCGCTACGATTATTCGGAGACGTACCACGGTGAATCCGCCTCCACCGCCGTCGAAGCCGAACCGGCCGCCGAGCCTCTCGAGGGCGAACAGTCGAGCGAGGCCACCGCGGAAAGCACGACGGCCGGCGCCTCTGACGCCGCTTCGGATACGGAAGTCATGCCTATGGCCGATACCGCATCCGCCGAAAGCAGTGAAACCAACATCGTGGGCTACGAAATGACCACGCGGCTTTCGGTGACCGATTTGGACATCGATCGAGTCGGCGAAGTCGTTTCCGCATGCATCGCAGCTGGGGCGAACAGCACCGATGGCATCCAGTACTACTCGAGCGAATACGACGCGAAGTACGCCGAGGCCCTCGCTGCTGCCGTAGAAGATGCGCACGCGAAAGCGGAGGTGCTTGCGAAGGCAGGAGGCGTGAACCTAGGCGGCGTGTACAGCATGACCGAAGGCTATCAGGACATGTCCTATCGCTACAACGCCGATGGGGCCATGGCAATGGAGTCGGCAGCAGATGCCTCAATGAAGGTTATGCCCGGGCAAATCGACGTGAACGCCAGCGTAACGGTAAGCTACGAAGTATCCTAGGCTGCGTCTGCGACAGGAATGACCATTTCGGCAGTGGCGCCGCCGATTTCGGGTTCGACGAAATTAAGCGTACCGCCATGGCGTTGTGCGATGCTGCGGGCTACGGGCAAACCAAGGCCGGTGCTGTTCGGGTTCGCGCGACTCCCTTCCAGGCAGACGAACCGGTCGAACACCCGCTCGCGGTCCTCGGGGGCTATGCCGATGCCGTCGTCGCTCACCTTCACCACGATGTTGTTCTGCTCCTCTGTGCACGAAACCTTAACCGTGCTGCGTGCGTAACGCGCCGCGTTGTCGAGCAGGTTGCGAATCACATGGCTTAACAGCTCGCCGTCGGCGTAACAAATCACAGGTTCCACCTGGGATGTGTCGACGCTGACCGCCGAACGAGATTTCAGGCTTGCCACTTCCTCGAAGAGCAGGTCCATCATATCGACAGGACGCGCATCCACCTTCATGCGTCCTTCGTCGGAGCGGGCGAGCATCAGCAAATCCCCCACGATGCTGGCGAGTCGGTCGTTTTCGGCCGTCAGGTCTTCGATTACTTCGTGGGTATCCACCGCTTCGGGATGCATGCGCAACGTTTCGAGCATGATGCCCGTCGCTGCGACAGGGCTCTTCAATTCGTGCGAGGCGTCCGAAACGAAACGGCGCTGCTCGTTGAACGACGCTTCGACACGGGCAAGCAGGTCGTTGAACGTAGTTGCCAAACGGGAAAGGTCCTTGTCGCGCGTAGGCACGGGAATGCGCGCGCTCAAGTCGCTTGCGGTAATTGTTTCGGCGGTGGAACGCATGACTTCAACCGGGCGAAGAGTACGGGCAGCCATGTTCCAGGTAAACGCCACGACAAGGCACAGCAGCGCGAGGAAGATGGTTACCAAAAGCTGCGTCGTGATCTGCGCCATCTGCGTAGCGGACGCAATCGAGGTGATTGCTGCAAGCGTCACCGGTCCGTCGGGGCTGACTACCTTGCGCTTCTTCACCAGGTATGGGCCCGCATCGCCGAACACGTCGGACGCATCGACGTACGCACGGCTACTGCTTGCCGCCAAGCCGCCCGCACTGCTAGATGCGCTGGTGCTAGCGGATTCGGCCGAAGCATCATCTGCCACGCTCGCATCATTCGCGCTGTTCGCCGCTTCGCCTTCCGCCGCAGACGACGAAGGTGCGCTTGCTGCAAACCTGGCAACCAACGAAAACGGAAACACGGCGCTTTTGGATGCACGGCTCTTTCCATCGTCATCATCGTCGTCGGAGTCGTCGTCGGAATCGTCGTCGGAATCGCTGTCGTTGTCGCCATCGTCGCCGTCGTCGTAGTCTTGCTCGACAGCCGGTGCAGGAGCAGGTGCCGGAGCAGGTGCCGGAGCAGGTGCCGGAGTGGGAGCTGCTGCTGGAGCAGGTGCCGGTTCGACGTAGCCGTCATCGCCATCGTCGTAGTCGTCGGCGCCGTCGTCGTAGTCGTCGTAGTCGTCGTTGCTCTGCTGCACGACGGGGGCAGGCTGCGCGGCTGCGACTTCGCGGCCACCGTCGTTATCGCTGTCGTTGTCGTCGTTGTCGTCGTCGCGGTCGTCATTGTCGTCGTCGCGGTCGTTTGACGGCGCTGCAGGAGCAGGTGTGGCAGCAGCCGTTGTCTGGCGGCTCTGCGCTCCGCCGGCAGCTGCCTGCGTGCCTCCTGCAGACCCTTCTGCAGCTCCGGCGTCGGTCGTGGTCGTTTGAGTGGTTTCTACCGTCGTGCCATCTGCACCCTGAGAGCCCGCGTCGCCCGCGGCTGCGTTGCCCGATGCCACTCGCTTGGTCGCGTCTATCTCGAACTCTATCTTGTCGAGCCGTACATCGTCGTCGTCATCGTCATCGTCATCATCGTCGTCGGGTAAAACAATCGCCGCAAGACCGCGGGCGTTCGGCGTTTCCGCCAAGACATTGCCGTCAGCATCGATAATCTGCATCATTTCGGTGCCGGCCAGATCGATTGCCGCTTGATAGTTGCCCGCTTCCACTTCTTCCTGTGCATGGGCCAATCGCTCGTCGAGCGAGTTCGATATGGTAAGCGTGATAATCTGCCGCATAGCTTCGGCCGTGACCACGACAACGAGAGCCATGGCTATCGCAGTAGCCAGCGTGGCGGCAACCGTCACCTTACCGCGGATGCTTTTCGGACCGAATGAAACCATAATCCTATTTCCGACCTAACCAGTACCCTACACCCCGGATAGTGTGTATCAACGGGAGATCAAAGGGTGCATCGATCTTTTTCCGCAAGTAACCGATGTAGACCTCGACGACGTTATCGTCTGCCGCGAAATCGACACCCCACACATGCTCGAGCAGTTGGGCTTTCGAAATGGCGATGTTCTGGTTGTGCATCAGATATTCGAGAAGCGAAAACTCGCGGGCCGTCAGCTCGACGGGGGTCCCGGCGCGCTCGACCTTCTTCGCAAAAGGATCGAGGACGAGGTCTTCCACCTTCAGCTTGCCGGTACGGCCTGCGGAACCGCGGCGGAACAGGGCCTGCAGCCGCGCCTTCAGCACCACGAGCGAAAACGGCTTACGCAAAAAATCATCGGCTCCGATATCGAACGCGTCGGCTTCGTCGTACTCGCCGTCTTTGGCCGTTAGCATCAAAATCGGGGTTTCGATACCAGCCGCACGAATCTGCTTGCACACCTCGTATCCGTTCATGCCTGGCAGCATAATGTCGAGGGTTATCGCGTCGTAGCTTTCCGAAAGGGCCATTTCCAATCCGGTGATCCCATCGGTTGCCGCATCTACGGCAAATCCTTCGGAAACCAAGCTTTTACGCAGGTACTCGACGATATTCGCCTCGTCTTCTACAACCAGAACACGCATTTCATATCTCCTTGGAAAATGCCCGACGCCAGCCTAAAGTGTTGGAAGAAGAAGTGTACAGGCTGGCGCGGGCTTTGGTAAATGACTAGCAAAAAGAACTAATCGTCGTCATCGTCGTGGTCATCGTGGTCGTCGTAGTCGTCATGATCGTCGTAGCTGTCGTCGTAGTCGTTGCTTTCAGCTTCCCAGCCACCGTCGTCGTACTCGTAGACCACGTTGTTTTCGATAACCTTTTCAGGTTCGGGCTCCCAGCCGCCGTCGTCGTATTCGTAGACCACTCCGGCCTCTTCCTTGTAGACGTCGTCGCCGTATGCAACGCCGCCGTCTGCAGCAGGGGCCGGTGCAGGCTCGGGCGCGGGGGCAGGAGCAGCTTGCTGTCCACTCGCCGCAGCTTCATAGGCCTGCTGGGCTGCTGCAGCCTCGCGGGCCGCCTCTTCGGCATCGCGTGCTTCTTCGGCAGCTTCGGGATCGCCAACCTGGGCAGCATGCTGGGCTTCAGCGGCGTCTTCAGCAGCGTCACGCGCTTCTTCTTCAGCTTCGAGCCGCAGGTACTCTATGCGAGCGGCATCGCTTGTCGCGTTTTGCGGCTGAGGCTCGGCAACGATCTGCCCGCTGATGGCGGCGTTTGCCTTGGCGTCTTCGGCCGCCTGGCGCGCTTGCGCGGCGAATGCAGCGGCCGCATCGGCTTCAGCCTGCTCTTGAGCGGCTTCCGGATCGCCAATCTGTGCAGCGTAATCCGCCTCGGTCTGCTCTTCTGTAGCATCCTGTTCTGCTTCAACGGCATAGCGCTGAGCTTTGACGGGGTCGGAAGGGAACAACCAGGTGTTGGCCATGGCGAAGCTTCCAACGCCGATGGTGAGAATCACCACCGCAGCAACGGAAGAAATAACGGTTACTTTCACTGATGTCTTGTCAACCATGTTCATCATCTCCTTTTCACTCGCGGACATTTTTTCAAGCTCGCTGAGTTCGCATGCTTATAATGCCCGACCAAGCTGAGAGGAACCTGAGAGACTCTCAGTCTCGCCGCTCCCATGAACGACGAAGCCGTTCGACACCGCGGACGCACCCTGTGGCCCGCTTTGCCCCTATGCCACCTTTCACATAACGTTTTGCCACGTCAAACACTGTTTTATCCCTTGGCAACAACAATCAGGTCGTCGTTGTCGCTAAACTTCGTAGCCGCCTTGCTGCGCGGGTTCACTTCGATGGTGAACGTACCGTCGTCCGCAAACCTCTTGTACCCAATGGCGATTTCGCCGTAGCGAGCCGCCGATGCGCCAAGCGTGTAGAAGTCGACAGGCTCGCCCGTCAACACGTAGCGCGTAATCGGCTTCATGTATATCGTGGAGCCGCCATCGGAAAGCAGGTCGTTCAAGATCGCTTTCTTATGCCGCTCTTCTGCAATCTGGGCCATCATCTTCGCTGTGATACGGCTGCTGACCACGAAGTCGGTGGCGCGCATCATCTGCGAGAGACGCTGGTTGCGCGTGCTGTTCATTTCGATGGTCAGCGGAATTTCGGCGCCGATTTCTTCGGCAATGTCGGTCAAATGCAGCTGCAGCATGAGCGTGCGCGCATCCGCCTCTTCCGCATCAAGCTGCGTGTCCGACATGAGCAGGATGCTCGTCGGGTTTTCGGCCACCAAACGCTCGAGTACGCGACGCGAGAAGATCTTGCACTCGCGGATGTCCATTTCGATGTTGGACAGCTCGCTTTGATCGGGCAGGGCGTCCTGGTCGATGGTGCCCGGCTCTGCCGCGATAATCACGCGCGACCCGGGAGCGGCATAGGTGTCGTCTTCGATCAGGATGGACTTCAACATGTCCGTGCACCCCAGCACCAGCATGGTGTGAGGCTCTTCGACGACATTCGGTTCGCGCTGGAACGCATCTTCGTTCACAGGAGCCATGTCGCCTAGCTGGGCAGATCCGTCGTCGGCGGCTATGACGATTACCTGGTCGCCTGGCTCGACGATAGAATCCGCATCGGGATTGAGCAGGGGCTCTTCGTTGCGCACCACGCCGATCGCAGTCGAATGCGGCAAGCGCAAGTTGATTTCCTTAAAGCTTCGCCCAACCGCTTCGGGGATTTCTTCGACGTAGATTTCGTTGCCCTTGAAGCTGAGCAGCTCGGCGAGAATCTCGGACATGCCGGGATGACGCCCGGTTTGCACCATCAGCCGGGCGACGGTCTTCTGGAAGTTCAGGATTTCCGCGCGGTCGCCGCCGGCGATCTTGGCCGGCTGCAGCACTTCGCGGTCACGCACGGTCGCCGTGATGTAAGCGTCGTTGTTGCCATATTCATCCAAAAGCGCTTCACAGGCCAGAATGGTCTTGACGGTCATGAAGTCGTCTTCGAGATTCACGATGATCGACTTGCACGTGTCAAGCGAGCACACCTTCAAATCCTTCGGGCTGTCGGGACGGCCGTTGCGGCACACGAGACGCAGGTTGTCCAGATCGGGCACGCGATCGCGAATCGTGTCCTCCATTTCGGTCTTATCCGCTTCGGCCATAACCACCACGACGGCATTCTTTTGGTTTTCGTTTGCCAACGCGAGCTCTTCGATAATGCTCGTGACGTTTTCGTCGAATCCGATAATGACCACATGGTCCTCTTCGATGACGCGGGATTTACCGCGCTGCAGATCGGCGACCTTGTCCTTGATGCCGTTGGAAATGGTACCGATAAGGAAACTGGTGATGAAGATGCCGACCAAAGTGACGATGGTCATAACGGCCAAGTAGGGAATGGTTCCCTCTTCTTTTGCCAACACACCCGTATTGATGGCATGCATGAGGGCAAACCAGATCGAAGAGCCTGGCGATTCGCCGCCGCTGCCGTCGGGTCCACCCAGCGCGATGGATGCCAAACCACCGATGATAACCACCACTGCGGTAATCACGCCCAGTATGATCAAAAGCGAAAGCGTCCCCTTCGACATCAGGTTGTCGAACCAATACCTGAAACGCTGCCAAGCCGTGGCCTTCTTCACCTTCGTGTCTCCTCTCGATATTGCACGTGTTTAAACCCGCAAAAGGCAGCTTGCGCGCATTCGTGCACATGTGCCTATCATGCAAAAACCCGTAGTCCAACACCTTCATCAGGCCTGAACTACGGGTCTCGCCATTTAAGACTAACCAGGTGCTATCGCACCTTGCTGGTGGCTTTGTCACACGGATTTCGCGCAAGCTACTCCCCCGAGTTAATTAAAGTATAAGTAACCTTATTGGGTTGCAAAAGCACGGGAGAACGCTCTTTAAGGTTTTAACCACAATCGACTTATAAGATGCGTCTGACGAGGAGCAACGACGCAAACACAAAGCTGATATCCTGCAGTTTCACGCTCTTAAACGCCATTGCACATTATCGGACGATGCCTCCGCCCAAACAGATGTCGTCCTTGTACACCACAACGGACTGACCCGGCGCCACACGTTCAGTGTTCTGCGCAAAGCGAACGTAGCCGCTCGTTTCGCCCTGGGGATCGAACGACGCTTCGAGCAAGGGCCCCGTATGACGCGTGCGGACCAGATACGCGCCAGGGGCGGGCGAACAACCCGAAAGCCATGCACAGTCCTCGAGAACGATTTCCTCCGTTTGCAGTTCGGGCGAGCACGCATCGTGAGACACGTACACGATGTTAGCGGCCATGTCTTTGCCCACCACATAGTACGGCTCCCCCCCACCGACGCCAAGACCCTTGCGTTGCCCCAAGGTGAAATACAAGGCGCCATCGTGCGCGCCCACTTCTTCTTTCGTGTCGGCATCCACGATCAACCCGGGCCGAGGCTGCGTGTACATGCGCAGGAAATCTTTTATAGGCGCCTCGCCGATGAAGCAAATACCCTGGCTATCGGGCTTGTCTGCAGCTGGAAGCCCGCGTTGCTGCGCCATTTCGCGTACCTGGGTTTTTGCAAAACCACCAAGCGGAAACAGCGTGCGCTTAAGGGCCTCTCCTCCCATTCGGTAGAGGAAGTACGTTTGGTCCTTATGTTCGTCCACCCCACGACGCAGCACGGGAGGATGCTGGGCCACATCGTTTAAAAACCAGGGTCGATAGTCCTTACCCGTTTCCTCGACCGAACCATCGGACCCCTTCCCCACGCGGGCGTAATGGCCGGTGGCAATGTAATCGAACCCTTCGTCGAGCGCCGTTTTCAGAAACAAGCCAAATTTCACATGGCTGTTGCACATGATGTCGGGGTTCGGCGTCCGACCAGCTTCGTACTCGCGCACCAGATAGTCGACCACTTCGCGTTTGTACACATCCTGAAAATCGTAGACCTTCAAGTCGATGCCTAGCTTTACGGCCGTGCGCTTTGCATACGCCAAATCTTCCGCCCAGGGACACTGCATGCCTGGCACGTCAAGCGTCCAGTTCTTCATGTACGCGCCCACAACGCGCATGCCCTGCTCCACCAGAAGCGCCGCTGCAACCGAAGAATCCACGCCGCCCGACATGCCCACAAGCACTTTTGGCCGCCTGCCAACCAGCGGCAAGCTAGCCGCAGCGAATTCCTGAGGAGTCATGCCTTTTCTCGGCTGGACATCGTCTGTCGAATCTATGTGTGCAACTTCCATGCATTCACCCCATGACAACCGTCGAACGCTGTTCGACTCTGCGGCAAACGACCGTCCTACCACAGCCCTTTCGGAGGCACTGGTTCGTTATCCCAGAAGCTTTCCGCATTCATTCGGACGTGCTCGCTTCCTACCCGCTCGTACTCTCCCCGCACGACGTCGACGACGATGCGCGCCGCCCGCTGCGTGTTGTCCTGCGTCGATAAGCGGCCCAGCGAAAACCGCAAGCTTCCATCGGCAGCGTCGTCGGCAAGTCCAATCGCTTCGAGCACATGGCTTCGGGTTGCTTTGTTCGCAGCGCAAGCAGCACCCGTGCCCACGTAAACCCCCTGGTCCTCGAGCAGATACACCAATCGTTCGGCGTCCAGCCCGGGAAACGATATGTGTAAAAGGTTGGGAAGACGGTGTTTCTTATGACCGGACACCACTGCGTCGGGATTAGCATCCAGCAAAGCCTTTTGCAGCGCATCGCGCAGAGAGGACAGGCGCGCCGCTTCTTCCTTGCGCTGAGAAACAGCCATCTGCAGCGCTTGCGCGAACCCAACGGCGCCAGCGACGTTTTCCGTGCCGGAGCGCAGACCGCGCTCCTGGCCTCCCCCCACCACGAGGGGGCAAAGGCGCACGTCGCGTGAAGCCCACAGCAACCCGACCTGCTTGGGACCGTATATTTTCGCCGCATTCAAAGTGAGCATGTCCACGCCAAGAGTCGACACGTTCACATCGAGAAGACCCGCGCACTGGGATGCGTCCGTATGCAGGTAGATCGGCACGGCGCTACCGTTCCGTAGGCGTTCTTGCCGCACATGCTGAATCGTTTCGGAGATGGCCCGTAGGGGCTGAATAGTTCCTATTTCGTTATTGGCTAACCCGATGGTGACCAAACAGGTGTCGTCCCGAATCGCTGCGCGCACATCGCGCGGGTCGATGAGACCGTTGCCGTTGACAGGAACGAGCGTGTGAGGATGCTGCTGCACGCAGGCGAGCACCGCAGAGTGTTCGATTGCCGACGCGACCACATGGTGCGCGCCACCTTGCAGCCCCGGCTCTCCTTCGCACGCATTCACGGCACCCACGGCAAGGTTGATCGACTCGGTCGCTCCTGCAGTAATGACCACTTCGGCAGGCTTGGCACCTATCGCGTGGGCAAGGTCGGCGCGCGCCTGTTCGAATGCATGACGCACATCCCATGCCGGCTTATACGGACTGGATGGGTTAAAGAACAACTGGGTTTCGTAGGGCGCCATGGCCGCACGCACCTGTTCGTCGACGGGTGTTGCGGCAGCATGATCGAGGTATATGAATTCAGAATCAAGCATAGGCCTAGGGTAGCGCATCATCGCGATACGGAGCAAACGGCATAGTTTCAGTTTCTTCACACTTTTGCATCGATGCATCCAATAGAAAACAGGTCTTCGACGCACAAACATCAAGCGTTACCCCAGTACAGAGGGCAGAAAATTGATTAATGTAGTATAATTAGTAGGCAAAGAACGTTTCCGCAGAACAATGCCTGTTTTTTTCAATTGATACTTAACAGGTGTTTTTTATTTTGCTACAATATAGAAGCCAATTGTTTGAGATAGGAGAACGATATGCAAATTTCGACTAAAGGCCGTTACGCGCTTCGTTTTCTGCTCGACCTCAGCCAGCATCAAGGAGATGGCCCCGTGGCGTTGAAATCCATCGCCGAGCGCCAAGGCATTTCGAAGAAATACCTGGAGCACGTCATTTCCATGCTCAATCCCACTGGTATGCTCAACATTACCCGTGGGTATCAGGGCGGCTACCGGTTGGCCAAAGCTCCTTCCGACATCACCGTTGCCGATGTGCTGCGAGCCACTGAAGGTGGGCTCGCACCGGTCCCCTACAAGGACGGGCATGCGGT
Organism: uncultured Coriobacteriaceae bacterium; assembly: GCA_946623915.1. Lineage (GTDB taxonomy): Bacteria > Actinomycetota > Coriobacteriia > Coriobacteriales > Eggerthellaceae > CACXMZ01. The sequence goes on from CAMORQ010000015.1 coordinate 14,217, forward strand.
GGGTGCTACTCAGGAAGAAGCCATGTCCATGCGGGTCTGGGAAGGTCTAGAAGGCGTCATGGCGCGCTATCTCGAAGGCATGACTTTGCAAGACATGCTAGACAACGGCGCAGAACCTGCTTTGTAAACCGACGTATAAGCACATCGGAAGCCCCGCGCAAAGCGCGGGGCTTCTTTGGTTTTGGATCCAAGAGAGACCGACGCCTCACATCCACGGCCCGCAGCGTCAGCTCGTTCCGCCGGCGTGGACCCGCAGGTGGTCGAGGAGTCAGCGAGGATGCTGCGCCGTTCGCGGGGAGCCGCAGGTGGTCGAAGAGTCAGCGAAAGCCGCGGAGGTGCCCATAATCGCCCCGCCTTCGGCGCGAAGCGTACAACGGTTGCGCAAGTGCCGAAACAAGGGGCGAGGATGGGTGCCTCCGCGGCTTGCAGCGTCGGCCCGTTCCGCCG